>JACOEF010000493.1 GCA_024998705.1 Nitrospira sp. | reverse complement strand
TGTAAATCCTGTTCCCGCACTAAAACCATCCCACGTTTCACTCCAGATCCATTCACTGACATCAGGCCCATAAGCGAAACTCAAATAGTTTCCCGCCAAGTTGCCGTTGATCCACCATCGGAGAATACCATCACGGCAGGTAGGGCACGAGCTGGCTTTGAAATAGGATTCAATTCGATACCATCTTCCTGGAACCAACGGAACATCTTGTACATTCGCATAGCATTGATCGATGTCGGCTCCACCGCACTGGTTCAAGTTGTAGGGAAGCTGGGTGGTAAAATATAATCTACTTTCAGAAGTTCCCTGTGGTTTTCGCCACACAAATACGCCGTTCTGCTGAGACCGCCCTCGGACGAAGAAGGTTTTATTGTTCCCTACAATGTTGCCACTAAATTCAGGGTTTGAACGCCACCAGAGCCCGACGTAAATTTCATTAAGGTTTGTTGGAAAAGAAACGCCTAGTTGAGTTCCGCCCGTTTTGTCTAGGTAATTCATCGTTGAGCGCATCACATTTGACGGACTAAGCGGGGCGGTCCCATCTGACTGCACTGAGAGGGTTCCATAGGCCGCCGTGTTGTAAGGATCGAATAGTTTTCCTCCGCAGGTTGGAGTGTCGAACCCACAATCAAGTAGCACCGCAGCCCCATCAGGCTCATTGGGCCACGAGGCAGACGCCCCAGCAAAGCTTGTAGACAATAGTGAGGTTACAATTAGCGTAGCCAGACATAGTGGGCCTTGTCGGTAAACCTTCATTGCAAGCCTCCAGCCGTCAAATGGTCAATCATTGAGAGTACAGATAGTGCGAAGCAAGCTTAATGCCAGAGATTGTCTGGTTTGTGAAGGTACTCTAAATAGACACTTTGGATCAATAGCAGCAGTCAATTGGTCGATGGAATAGGGGCGTGGCGACCTAACAATGCAGTTCCCAGATTTTCGCCGGACTCAACTCTCTGTAGGGGAAAAAGGTCACAGGCGTTCAGCCCCGCACATTTGTTGGCTATTATTGAGGGAGAATGTTGGTGAGTGCGGGTGGGAAAGTTACTTGGAGAGAAAGCTGAGCTCTTTCGAATCCAAATCTGGCCAAGATGCAGGTGCGAAGAGAATTCGTTGACTGAATGCATGTCTTCTGCCATTCTTCTCGCAAGATCGAGATAGTGTCAGTAGCTAACTTTTTCGTTCGGGGGGAGTTTGATGAGGAAAAGAATCGACCGGCAGATCGCAGTAGTGGGGTTGGGGTATGTGGGGTTGCCGATCGCGGTGGCGTTCGGTAAGTCTGCGCCGGTGATTGGGTTCGATATCAATAAGACCAAGGTCGAGGAGTTGCGCAAAGGGGTGGATCGAACCGGGGAGGTATCACCGCAGGACCTAAAATCCAGCCGCGTTCGCTACACTTCCGAGCCGAGCGACCTCAAGACGGCTGACTTTATTATCGTTGCGGTGCCGACCCCCATTAATGACGCGCTGCAGCCGGATCTGACGGCCCTGAAAAAAGCGTCGGAGCTGATCGGTTCCAATCTCGCTCCCGGTGCCATTGTGGTGTATGAATCGACGGTCTATCCCGGTGCGACGGAGGAAGACTGTCTGCCGATTCTGGAAAAAGCGTCGGGCATGAAAAGCGGCATTGACTTCAAAATCGGATACTCACCGGAGCGTATCAAGCCGGGAGACAAGGAACATACGCTGGAGCGAATCATTAAGGTGGTCTCCGCACAGGACGAGGAGTCTCTGGAGATCGTCGCGCAAACCTATGCCATGGTGGTGAAGGCCGGGATCCATCGGGCCTCCAGTATCAAAGTTGCCGAAGCAGCGAAGGTGATCGAGAACACGCAGCGCGATTTGAATATCGCTCTCATGAACGAGCTGTCGTTGATTTTTCATCGGTTGGGGATCGATACGCGAGCGGTTCTGGACGCGGCAGGCACGAAGTGGAATTTCCTGAAGTTCAGCCCTGGGTTGGTCGGAGGGCATTGCATTGGAGTCGACCCCTACTACCTCACCGCGAAAGCTGAATCCGTCGGATACCACCCTCAGGTGATTCTAGCTGGGCGACGAATCAATAACAGCATGGGCAAGTATGTCGCCGAGCAGACGATGAAATTATTGAGCCAGGTCGAACGGCCGGTCAGTGATTTGCGGGTCGGGGTGTTGGGACTGACCTTTAAAGAAAATGTTCCGGATCTCCGGAATAGCCGGGTGCCGGACATTGTGAACGAACTGAAAGAATATGGGATTCAGGTCATGGTCCATGACCCGCTCGCGGAACCAGAAGAGGCCGTGGGGGAGTATGGTCTGCGGCTCTCGCCTTGGGAACAACTGAAGCAACTCGACGGGATTGTGTTGGCCGTGGCTCATCGGGAATATCTGAAGATGGGTGTGGTGGAGTTGCTCAAGCCGTTGCGTAAACAACGGAACAATGTTGTGGTCGATGTGAAGAGTGTGCTGAGCCCAGACACCTTGCCGGGATCGGTCAAGTATTGGAGGCTCTAGGCTGTCGTCGAAGCGATCAGACCGAGATTGTTGACCTCCACCCCAGAATCTCGATCAACACCTTGTTGATGGATCTTCTCTCCGGAGGCCGGACCGACCGTCCAGCCTCGTCGGTTCTCCAGCTGCCTTGATGTGTCGACCGATTAATGCTGCGTCTCCTATCTGCCGAAAGAGAGAGGCGACGCAAGAATCCTGCCTACCGTCCAAAGCGAGAAACTGATTGTCGCGTGTGTGTCAGTTTGATATACCAAAGAGGTTATCATCGTGTTGATCCGACCTATGCGTTCACCTATCCCTACGAAACACATTCCAATCGCATGCCAATGGACTCGTTGGGCGCTCACGGCGGCCCTCGGTCTGGTATGGGGATTTGCTAGCGCGGGGTGCGGGGCATTCGTATCCCCTGACGTCAAACGCGGGGACCAGCATCTGGCAGCGGGCAACTGGGAAGAAGCCACGGTGGCCTACCGGCAGGCGCTCAAGGACGATCCGTTCGAGCCCTCCCTGCAGAACAAATATTCCGTGGCCCGAGAGCGTGCGGCTGCGACGCATGATGAGCGTGGTCGTCAGTTGCTGAAGGACCGCCAGTTCGATCAGGCTGCCGAGGAATTCAAGCGCGCACTGACGATCGAGCCGACGAGCAAGGAGCATGAGTCCGGCCTGACGGAGGCCTTACGGTTGAAGGAAGCGCGCGACCGGTATCGCGAAGCGGAACGTCTTGCGCAGTTGGGTCGTGCGAGCGAAGCCATGACCGGCTATATGCGGGCCGTCGAGTTGGATCCCTCCTATAAAGATGCGCTGGAAGGTGTGGCGAGGCTTTCCGCAGAGCAACACGCGATCGATCGTGACGACCGACAGAAGCAGCCGATCACGTTGCAGTTTCGCAATGCGGGACTGAAGGAAGTGGTGGAGGCGCTGGGGAAGGCGGCTCACGTTAATTTTGTGTTCGACAAGGATGTGCGCAACGATCCTGTCACCATCTCGTTGGAAGACAAGCCTTTCGACGAGGCGTTGGCGCTGGTCTTGAACAGCAACAGCCTGTTTGCCCAGAAGGCCGGTTCGACCCTGTTCATCATCAGTACCAATACCAAGCAAAAGCAGGAACAGTACCAGGACCTGATGATCCGCACCTTTTATCTGTCGTCCGCCAAAGCGAAAGATATGGTGGCGCTGCTGAAGTCCATGTTGGACGTCAAGCATATCCACGGCAATGAAGCGTTGAACACCATCGTGATTCGTGATCAGCCCGAAAAGGTCGAACTCGCGGAGAAGATCATCCAGGCGAACGATCGTGAAGATTCAGAGGTGTTGTTCGATGTCGAAGGGCTGGAAGTGAATCGGACTGTTGATCAGACCTATGGTTTGTCCTACCCGAAGCAGGTGGCCGGAGCATTGATACCGCCCGGATTTGCCGGCACGATTGCGGGAGATATTGGGCAGCAACTCACCTATCGCAACCTGGCGAGCCTGGGACAAGACAGTTATCTGTTCAAGCTCCCGACGAATGTGCAGCTGGATTTCTTCAAGCAGATCACCGATGCCAAGACCCTGGCCGCGCCGAAGGTGCGGGTCCTCAATAACAAGAAAGCGGAAGTCAATATCGGCGACAAACAGCCGATCTTGCTCTCGACGACCAACGTGTTGCCCGGCCAAGCCGCGACCGGGGCCGTGCCGACGACCTCGACTGTCACGTCGATCGAGTTTCGCGATGCTGGTGTGAAACTGACGGTGGAGCCGAATATCCACCTGGCGAACGAACTCGCGTTGAAAATGAAGATCGAGGTGATTCGGCTGGGCGATACCGTTCTGCTGCAGCAGTCTCCGCCGATCACGCAGTTCAAATTCGGCAATCGTTCCGCCGAGACCATGTTGAATGTGCGCGACGGGGAAACCATTGTGCTGGGTGGGCTCTTGCAGGAAGAAGATCGTCGGACCAGGGTGACGATTCCCTGGATCGGCGATATTCCCTTCCTGGGCAATCTGTTGAGCTCATTTAAGACCCAGCGGGTGACGACAGAGGTGATCTTGACCATCACGCCGCACATCGTCAACTCATTGCGTCTTCCGAGCCCGCAGGGGCAGGCCTTCTGGTCAGGGACGGAATCAGTGTACTCCACATCCCCCTTGTTTGCCGCGCAGCCGAAAAAGGTGCTGGCGCGCGTGCCGGCGTCGGGTGGTCTGGGGGTGGTCACTGAGAAGAGTTCGCTGAAGAAGTCAAACGGCGACGTTTCCGGTCAGGACTCGGCAGCACTTTCCCCGCAGCTGACGATTCAGCCTGCTGACGCCACGGTCCAAACCGGAAAGGAATATCGTGTGGATGTGCTGGCGAAGCAGGCGCAGGGGCTGAATAGAGAGACCTTTGCATTAGAATTTGATCCAAAGATCCTAGAGTTTCGGGACGCGACCATGGGCGAGGTGGTGGGTGTTGAGGCCGGGAAGGCCGCCGTGGCCGTGAGCTCTGTTGACGGTATCGTTGAGTTGCGGTTGCCTGGTTCCACGAGTGCCGCGAAGGAAGAGGGCCGCCTCCTGCGGTTGACGTTCCTCGCCAAGGCTCCGGGCGTCTCGCCGCTGCGCATGCGGATGGTGAAGCACGGAGAGGTCGACAGTCCGGAGGGCGCGGGTGAAGCCAAGGGAGTGGTGAGAGTGCGGTGAAACAGTCCGGCGTCACGTTGCTTGAATTGCTCGTTACCCTGACCATCCTCACCATCCTTGCCTCGGTGGCACTCCCGTTCACAAAGGTCTCCTCCAAGCGGAGCAAGGAAGTCGAACTGCGGCAGAACCTCCGGGTCATTCGAGCGGCCATCGACGCATTTCATTTGGAGTGGGCGCGCGACGGGGATGCCTTGCCCGGCCCCGCCTGTGTAAAGAACCGGTTGAGCTGTAAAGAGGTGACTGGACCCTACGGGTACCCGAAGTCACTGGAGATCTTGCTGGGCGTCAAACTGACCGGTGAGCAAGCCACGGTACGTGGGACGACGATGAGGCGCTACTTACGGTCGATCCCTCCGGACCCCATGAGCGGAGCGCCCGACTGGCGTATGCGTTGTTATCGAGATCCTCCCAGTGTGAAGGACTGGTGCGGGGAAGATGTCTACGATGTTACGAGTCACAGTCAGGAACTTGCGCTCGATGGTACGAAATATCGGGAGTGGTAAGCCCGTATGGCCGGCCTCGTCCTCGCCAGGATTTACAATAATCGAATTGATGATCGTGGTGACGATCGTCGGGATTCTTGCCACCCTGGCGGTGCCGTCCTACCACGCGGCCATCATCAAGGCAAAAGAAGGTGCCCTGCGCCAGGATTTGTTTTCACTGCGCGATGTCATCGATCAACATCGTGCGGATAAAGGGAAGTACCCTGAGACCATTGATGCATTGGTGTCGGCCGGCTATCTGAGGCGGGTGCCGACCGATCCATTGACTGGTTCGACCACGACATGGCAGGAAATGGTGGACGAAGGGGAAGGCGGCATGGTCGATGTCTTTTCCGGGTCTGATTTAGTCGGAACCAACGGAGTACCCTACAACCAATGGTAAGGCGATGAATACCATGATGCAACAAGGTGGTCTCGTGTGCCTGACGGTCGTCGGCTTGCGACGTGGGTGCTGGATCCTGATGGTGTTGGCGCTCTCGTTTGGTGGAGGGTGCGCGCGGGTGACCCCCGGTCCTGACGTGCTCCCATCCGATCTCCAGATTACCGCGGATTCTCTTAAAACGGCTGTCCGCGAAGCGCAGCGCACAGCGAGCGAACTACGCGCTGAGCTTGAGGAACAGCGGAAGGACCTGGCGGATGCACACGTGGCTCGCGCGCAACTTCAAGGCATGTTGCGAGAGACTGAGCGACGTCTGGCGGATGCCCGTCAAGTCATAGAATTGCAGCGGGAAGAGTTGGCTTCGGCTCGCTCCGAGCGAGAGAAGGTTGCTCAGATGGAGCAGCCGATGTCCGGCCGGATCCGGCTACCGATGACCGGAACGCCTTCCGAGGAGCAGTCGCCAGCCGCTGATCCGGAATCCATGGGGCCGGCCCTCGATCGTGAACGAGACCGGTCGGGTGACGACCCCCATACCGGCGAAGCGGCGGGGGCACACCCGGCTGCGTTGGTTTCCGGTGACCAACGACGTTCGGAGAGACCGGCCTCGGCTCAGTCCGCCGCCTCGATTCGAACCATTGTCATTCAGGCGGGGGACACCTTGTGGAGGATTGCGCGTCGTCACAAGGTCCAACTGAACGCCCTTCGCGCGATCAACGGACTACAGAACAACATCATTGTCGTTGGACGAACGCTCCGGTTGCCGGAGCCTCGGCTACAGCAGGCGACTCTACAGTCGGTCTCCCGGGATACACTCGTTCAGTAGAGACCATTTGTTACCGCGTGCTGTGTCGAACCGATTAATCCCATGGCTGTCTTCGCATACAGAGCGGCTCGCGCCGATGGCACCATCTTTGAAGGCCACATCGAGGGGGATGATGAGCATCTTGTGCGAGCCAAGCTTGAAGCAGAAGGGCTACTGGTCTTTCGCCTGGCGAGGCGGGGAGCGGGCTTTGGAACATCCGGGCTTACGGCAGCTCGCTGGGGGAAACTCCCGCTTCAGGATTTCCTCGTCTTCAATCAAGAGCTGTTGGCCTTGATCAAGGCGGGCCTGCCGATCCTGCGGGTGTGGGATTTGTTGATTGATCGTACCCAACGCGCATCCTTTCGAGAAGCACTCAAGGCGGTCAAGCAGGACATCCGCGGCGGGGCATCGGCCTCCGAGGCCTTGGCCAAGCACTCCACCTATTTTTCTGATCTCTATCTGGCGACGATCCGCGCCGGTGAGCAGTCGGGCAATCTGGCAGAGGTGCTGCAGAGGTATATCGCCTATCTGAAGCTGATGATCGGGCTTCGCCAGAAGGTTTCTAAAGCCTTGGCCTATCCGGCGTTTCTCGTGGTCGTTGGAATTGCGGTGGTTGGGCTTCTGCTGAGTTATGTCATGCCGACCTTCGTGTCGGTGTACGGGGAATCGTCGGCGAATCTTCCGACGGCCACGCGATGGCTGATTTCTGTGATCAGCGTGGGAGAAGCGCAGCTCATTCCTGTGGCGATCGTCGCCGGTGTGGCCGGCGTGTTGGGGCGCGCATGGTACCAGACTCCGGCCGGTCGACTGTCGGTGGATCGGCAGCTCTTGCGGCTGCCGCTTCTCGGGATGATATTGGTGGAACACCACACGATTCAGCTGACCCGTACGCTGGCGACTGTGTTGGCCGGCGGGACGCCGTTAGTGGAAGCGCTTGATATCGCGCGCGGGGCCGTATCCAACCGATTCGTCTCGCGAGGGCTGGTGTCGGCGGTCGGTGAGATTCGGGAAGGCAGCACGCTGGCGGCCGCCATTGAACGCCCGCAGATTTTGCCGAAGCTGGCGATCGAGATGTTATCGGTGGGTGAAGAAACCGGCTCTCTGGAGCCGATGCTTCGGGATGTGGCTGAGTTTTACGAAGGAGACCTCGACGTACGGCTCAGCCAGCTGACCACCTGGATTGAGCCTGTGTTATTGCTCGTCATGGGGTTGCTCGTCGGTGGCATCGTGATCATCATGTATTTGCCGATTTTTCAAATGGCTGGGACGATCCAATGATCCAGCACCGTCGCGGGTCGCAGGCCTCATGAGGCGGCTGTTCCCGTGTCAGGCTGAGAAGGACTGAATATGCTGATGCAACGTCACTTGACTCGCCCGTCTCTTGCCGACGTGCTGGTCCGCGAAGGGATTTTGCCGAGGCGAACCGTGGACCAGGTGGCGGCTCGCCTGGGTGGCAACATGGCGGCGCTGGGGCAGACCCTGATCGAAGAAGGCACCATTTCCGAGACGCAGCTCGCACAGGCGTTGGCGGCGCAGTATGGCCTTCCACACGACCCGCTGACGGGGTTTCGGGTCGACTCCGAATTTTATCACACCATTTCGGTCAAGCTGATGCGGAGGCATCCGTTTGTGCCGGTCAAAGAGGAGAATGGGGCGCTGACGATTGCGATCGCCGATCCTCAGAACCTCCTGGCGCTCGATGAGTTGGAAATCCTATTGAACCGGACGCTCCACTACGTCGTGAGTTCGCGGGCGGCGATTCAAGCCGCGCTGGAGCGAAGTGAAGGGTCCAGTCAAGCGTTGCGTGAATTGGAAGCGGAGTACCGGTCGGTTCTCGTCAAGGAAGATGAGCGAGGCGAGGAAGTCCTGACCGTCGATCATTTCGGCGAAGATCAGAGCCCGGTGGTCAAGCTTCTCGATACCATTATGTTGAGCGCCATGCAACGCCGGGCGAGTGATATTCACATTGAGGCGACCGATCGTGCCACAACGGTGAAATTCCGCGTGGACGGCATTCTGGTCTCAGCCATGGACCCACTCGACGTGAAGTTGCACCCGCCGCTGGTGTCCCGGCTCAAAGTCATGTCCGATCTGGATATTGCCGAACGGCGGGTACCGCAGGATGGCAGTTTCCGCATGCGGCTTGATCGAAAGACGGTGGACTTCCGGGTGTCGATTCTGCCCAGTGTGTTCGGCGAGTCCGTGGTGATCAGAATTTTGGACCGTGAGGCGATCACGACCGGGGTCTCCACGTTGCGCTTGGATCGGCTGGGGTTCAATCCCGAGGATCTCAAGCGGTTCCGGCGCGCAATCACCAGGCCCTATGGCATGGTGCTCGTGACCGGCCCGACCGGCAGCGGAAAGACCACGACACTGTACGCCGCGATCAGCGAAATGAACATTCAGGAAGACAAGCTGATCACGATTGAAGATCCGGTAGAGTACCAGCTGCCGGGAGTCGTGCAGATTCCGGTCAACGAAAAGAAGGGCCTGACGTTTGCCCGGGGATTACGATCGATTCTGCGGCACGATCCGGACAAGATCATGGTCGGCGAAATCCGGGATGCCGAAACCGCTCAAATTGCGATTCAGTCGGCGCTGACGGGTCACTTGGTGTTGACCACGGTGCATGCGAATAACGTTTTTGATGTCATCGGGCGATTTGCCTCGATGGGCATCGATTCGTACAACTTTCTGGCTGCCCTGACGTGCGTGCTCGCGCAACGACTGATTCGGGTCATCTGTCCGGCTTGCCGACACCAAGTGGTGCTTGATCAGGCGCTGGCCGAAGAATCCGGCCTCGACTACGACCAGTATAAGCACGAACCGTTTTACGAAGGTAAAGGTTGCCTTGAATGCCATGATACGGGGTATCGCGGA
>JACOEF010000271.1 GCA_024998705.1 Nitrospira sp. | reverse complement strand
GGCCGAGCGCATGGGCGCAGAAACGGTGACGTTGACCGGGGACGACGTGAGTGCGCAGCTGTTGGCGTATGCCAGAAGCCGCAATGTCACCAAGATCATCGTCGGAAAACCGTTGCGATCACGCTGGAAGGAATGGCTCTTCGGGTCGGTTGTGGACGATCTCGTGCGCGGGAGCGGCGACATCGATATCTACGTCATGACCGGTGAAGCGGGTGCCGGAAAACCTCTCGTGAAGGGACTGCTTCAACGGACGAGTGAGCGTCGGAACTACGGCTATGCTTGCGCTGTGGTGGTGGCCTGCACGGCGTTGAGTTGGGTCATGTCTGCCGACTTCGGTCAGGCCAACCTCATTATGGTGTACCTGTTTGGGGTGGTGGTCATCGCCACCAGATGGGGGCGGGGGCCTTCGGCGCTGGCCTCATTGATGAGCGTCGCGGCGTTCGATTTCTTTTTCATTCCCCCCTACTATTCATTTGCCGTTTCCGATGTGCAGTATCTGCTGACGTTCGCGGTGATGCTGGTGGTCGCACTGTTGATCAGCCGGCTCGCGTCTCACAAGAGCCAGCAGGCGGAGGCGGCCTTGATTCGCGAAGAACGAACCGCCGCGCTCTACGCCATGAGCAGAGAATTGATCACTCAGCGTGGCGTGGACAAGTTGGCGTCTGTCGCGTCCCGCCATATCCACGATGTGTTCCACTGCCAGGTGGCGGTGTTTCTGCCTGATCGAGACGGGCGGGTGCATCTCCATCGGGGTGATGCGCTTCATTTTGACCTCGATCCGAAAGAGGCCGGTATCTCACAATGGGTCTTCGACCATAACGAATCCGCGGGTCATGGCACAAATACCCTTTCCGGATCGGATTCGCTCTATCTGCCATTGTTAGGCGCTCATGGGGCGGTCGGTGTCCTGGCGGTGCGAGCGTCGCGCCCCGACGAATTGCTGGCTCCGGAGCAGCTCCATCTTCTCGAGACCTTTGCGAATCAGATGGCGTTGGCGTTGGAACGTGCGCGTCTGGCGGAAGAAACACAAGAAGCCCACGTGCAAACTGAAACGGAGCGCATGCGGAACGCCGTACTGAGCTCAGTGTCCCATGATCTGCGGACGCCGCTTGCCACGATTGTCGGAGCGAGCAGCGCAATACTGAACACGTCCCGGCCCATGTCGATTGAGAGTCAACAGGAATTGGTCCGATCCATCAGCGATGAGGCTGGTCGCCTGGACCGATTGCTGAAGAATCTTCTCGATATGACCAAACTGGAAGCGGGGGCCATGCAGTTGCGCAAGGACTGGCATGCGCTGGAGGAAGTGGTCGGCACGGCATTGGCTCGAGTGAAATCGCGCATCGCGACGCATCCGGTGTCGACAACATTCCCGCACAATCTCCCTCTGGTACTCGTGGACGGCGTCTTGATCGAGCAAGTGCTGATAAATTTGCTGGAAAACGCTGCGAAATATTCTCCTCCAGCCTCACCCATCGATGTGACGGCCTTGCTGAAGGATGGGGTGATTGTGACGGAAGTCGCGGATCGAGGGCCCGGTATTCCGAACGGAGAAGAACGGCGGATCTTCGAAAAGTTTTATCAGCTCGATCCCGATCGGGAGGGCGGCGTCGGACTGGGACTGACGATTTGCCGAGGGATTATCGAATCCCATGGCGGGCGCATATGGGTGGACGCCCGCTCCGGTGGCGGCTCGAGTTTCCGCTTCACGCTTCCGGTAGAGCACAATCAGCTGATGGTCGAACCGGAACCGAACGGGCGCGATCCCGCAGTCACCTAGGATGTGCCACAGAGGCTATCCACGATGATCCCAGATATGACGGTGCTCCTCATTGAAGATGCGCCGGAAATTCGACGATTTCTTCGCACCACACTCTCGCCTTACGGGTATCGATTGTATGAAGCCACCAGCGGTGCGGATGGACTGGCGCAAGCCTCCGCTCGTAATCCGGACATCATTCTGCTCGATCTCGGCCTTCCCGATATGAACGGTACCGCGGTGATCGAGAACATTCGTGCCTGGTCAAACATGCCGATCATCGTCCTGTCCGCACGAGACCAAGAGCAGGTCAAGGTGCAGGCCTTCGATCTTGGCGCCGATGATTACGTCACGAAACCGTTTGGCGTGGATGAGTTGCTGGCCCGTATGCGCGTGGCGTTGCGGCATGCCAATCGTCCGATCGGTGATGCGGTGGAGCCGGTATGTACGTTCGGCGACGTGACCGTCGATCTAGGGCGAAGGCAAGTGTTTGTGTCAGGGACGGAGGTCCACCTCACGCCGATTGAATACAAGTTGCTGACGACGCTCGTGCGGTATGCCGGGAAGGTGGTGACGCATCGTCAGTTGCTCAAAGAAGTGTGGGGACCTCTCCACATAGAGGAGGCGCACTATTTGCGTGTGTATATGCGTCAATTGAGGAATAAGATCGAGGCCGATCCCGCTCAGCCTCGTCATCTCGTGACGGAGCTGGGGGTTGGCTATCGTCTCCGGGCGGAATGAGTTCTCCCGCCGCTTGTACGGATCTTTGATATCTCCATGATCGGTTTTAATCCTATCTTGATACGAAATGCCGTAGAGTCGATTTCCTGAGGATGCGAACCTGGTTGGATGATGAGCCTGAGATGGAACCTCTTCTGCCGTTGCACAACGATATCGGTCTGGCTGTGAAGCCTGTCCTTTCGGCTGGGATGAGCCGACTCTGGTGGGCGGTACTCTTTTGGGCCTGGCTCGCCCCGGTTTATGCCGCCGAACCAAGTCCGACGCCCGGTGACACTCCGACAGTCACTGCCGAGAGCGGACTCTGGCATTACGGCGCCTATCTCGATGTCGGGTATGTCGTCAATTTTAACTTTCCGGAGAATCACCTCTGGCGGAATCGTGGGACGGCCGTGCGGCACAATGAGTTCGCGCCCAATATGGCTTTGGTTTATGTGAGGAAAGACGTGAATGAGTCCTCGCGTTGGGGCATGGAACTTGGGGTGCAAGGAGGATACGACTCCGAACGCTTCGCATTTCTGCAAGGCGAGCGAGAGGTGAGCGGGGCCGATACACTCCGACACATCCATCGCGCGAATGTGTCCTATCTTGCTCCGGTCGGGAGGGGGCTCACGATCACCGCCGGGTTGTTTAATAGCCTCATCGGCTATGAGTCGCTCTATGCCAAGGATAATGTGAACTATACCCGTTCCTGGATCGCCGACAACACGCCCTACAT
Source organism: Nitrospira sp. (assembly GCA_024998705.1). Taxonomy (GTDB): domain Bacteria; phylum Nitrospirota; class Nitrospiria; order Nitrospirales; family Nitrospiraceae; genus Nitrospira_A. The sequence goes on along the minus strand of JACOEF010000271.1, from coordinate 1,325 downwards.
GATGTTCGGTATCAATGCAAAGTATCCGGTTAACGACCGTCTCACCGTCGCCGCCTTCGTGATCAACCGGTATCTTCATCTTGCGTACACCAACGACCAACCCTCGTATGGTGGGCAGTGGTCCTATAAGGCCTCGCCGCATCTTACGCTGACACAAACGATGTACGGGGGGCCTGACCAGACCAACACGGCGTTTGAGTTTTGGCGTTTCTACGCCAACCATATTGTCGAATGGAAGGGGGACCGGCTGACCCTGGCGGCCTCGTATGATATCGGGACCGAGAACATCGCCGATCGTCCCGGCAATCCACGGGCCTTTGTGATGGGTGGCAATGTGGTGGCGCGGTGGCAAGTGACGGGTCCTTGGGCTGTTGCCGTCCGGCCGGAGTTCTATTAAGACCGAAACGGTCGCTGGACCGGATCGGAGCAATTCGTCAAAGCGGTAACGTCAACCGTCGAATATCGCATTCCCTATAAATGGACCAACACGATCCTGCGACTTGAACATCGGTGGGACGAGTCGACCGGGGCGGGCGGCGGATTTTTTAGACGCGGGGAAATTCAACCGGGTGTGTTGAGCCTGACGCCGAATCAGCATCTGGTGTTGCTGGGCATTCTCTGGACCTTCGACAGCCCATGACTGGGCGCTGAACATGGCGTCGCTCTCGCTTCGCGTAAACCTTCGACGTACTGCCTGGAGTATGCCGTAGCTTCTCGCTCACTGCGGCCTTGCCCGACAACCATGTTGAGCGCCCGAGAGTCCAAGGTTCCGCGGCGGGCTTCGGCCTCGACTGCCTCGCAACGATGCGCAGGACGCATCCGGGTCACAATGGGAAGGAGGAGGTGAGGAAGGCGCTTACCGTATCGCGTGCTGTTTTTCCCTCAGGAGCCGCAACATGTCGGCGAGTTCTTTGCTGAACCGCTCGAGGGCCACGTCCTTGGCTTCGGCCACGGCGCTCTTGTCATCCAGCGAGGTGGCCGGGCCGATGAGTGTCGTTTCCCCCTCCGCGGTCTGCGTGCCGTACAGATACCCGGTCCGGACATCCCACAACGTGCCCTGCATCATGAACAGGGCATGGCTTTCGGTGCCGTGCGCGAGGTAGGCGCCGATTCCGGTGGCATACCAGGCGGCATGACCATTGTTGTATCGCTCCACGGCAGAAGCCCCACTGACGACCAGCAGCGCATCGGCGTTGTAGCGGGCGGCGGCCTGGCGAATGTCGCGGAATGTGTTGCCTTGGATCGTAGAGTCGGCGAGCAGGAAACTTTGTTGAAGGATACCCTCGTCTCGCACCAGCGCGAGGGCCCGTTGTACGCGGTTTGCG
>JACOEF010000264.1 GCA_024998705.1 Nitrospira sp. | reverse complement strand
TCCCGCCACGACTCGGCCCAGGTTTACCGCCTCCCGCGTAATCTTGCGTCGATCCCATGGCGCACCTCTGGGTTCATGGAGACGCCTAACCCGGTGTCTGTGAAACCGGCAGCAGGCCAAGTACGGCTAGGAGGATAGGTTCGTTGCTGGTGAAGCCCAGGCGCTCATTCTGAGTATTCTTGTTGCCCGCCGGTCGCCATGATAAAGTTTGGTGGCATTGTGTCGACGGTGACCCAGTAAGGGAGTTTGAGAAGTCGTGCTCTTGAGATCGTTCGCTGCCCACCCGTTCCGTTTCAGGATTGTTCTTCTGCTCTTTGCGTGGATGGTCGTGTTCAGCCTCTCCTCGGCGGATCTCTTTGATCTGCAGGACGAGGTGGGCCGCTCGCTCACCGACTTACAAGTGGTGCTCGAATCTGAGATTGAAGAGGTTCGCGACGAAGCCGCGCCGATTCGAATCGAGCTGGAACATTCAGTCGAAAGTCTTTCGGTCCAGCCCGCGTCGTTTCATGTTGTCGGTCTTTCCTCGCACCAAGGCACTCTTTCCACGCACGGTCTGCTCTCCAGGTTGTCTGTCTACCGCGTCTAAACCTCCTCAACTGCCAGTCACGTTCCGTGTAGCTCCCGATTGTAGTTGTTGATGGGAGTTATCGATGCCGTCTTGCGCGTTCGCGCGAGATGTCTGAGTTGAGTGCGGAGGACACACCTTATGATTGAACGACTGGTAGGATTGGCGTTGGCGCAGCGGTTGATGGTTTGCCTCGCCGGGCTCGCGCTCTTATTCGGCGGTTTGTATGCGTTTCATCTGCTCGATGTGGTGGCCTATCCCGATCCTTCGCCGCCGATGATCGAGGTGATTACTCAGTATCCCGGTTGGTCGGGTGAGCAAATGGAGCGAGCCATTACGCTGCCGATCGAAATTGCACTTCAGGGCATGCCGGGGCTGACAGAAATCCGCTCCCTCTCGATCTTTGGCCTCAGTGACATCAAGGTGTATTTCGATTTTGGCACCGAGTACTTCCGCGACCGGCAAGAGATCCTCAATCGCCTGCAACTCACTACCTTGCCCCAAAACGTGCAGCCGTCGATCTCGCCCTGGTCGGCCATAGCCGAAATCTTTCGGTACGAACTCACCGGCGACCATGTGTCGCTCACCGACCTCAAGACGACCCAGGATTGGCAGATCCGCCGCGAGTTCAAACGCGTGCCTGGTGTCATCGATGTCAGCACCTACGGCGGGACGACCAAGGAATACCACGTTGAGTTAGATCCCGGGCAGCTCATGAGCTACAACGTGACGCTGGATCAGGTCATGGACGGTATCGCAAAGAGCAATACCGCTGTGGGCGGCAACTACCTGTCGATGGGGGAGCAGAGCTTTAACATTCGCGGCATGGGACTGATTAAGAAACTCGACGACATTGCCAACACGGTGGTGACTCAAAAAGAAGGGACGCCGGTATTTGTCAGGAATCTGGGCAAGACCAGCATCGGGTCCCGCGTACGATTGGGCAAGGTCGGTATCGACGACCGGGATGATGTCGTGGAAGGTGTCGTGCTGCTGCAGCGGGGCGCCAAAGCACTGCCGGTGTTGGAGAAGGTGCACGACAAGATTCAGGATCTCAATGCCCGCAAGTTGCCACCGGGGGTGGGGATCAAGACCTTCTATGATCGCACGGTCCTCATCCATACGACCATTGAAACCGTGATCGATATTTTGATTGCCGGCGTCGTCCTGGTGTCGATCATTCTCTACGTGTTCCTCGGTCATTTCCGGACGGCGATGATTGTGGCGCTCACGGTTCCCGTGGCGCTCTTGTTTACCTTCGGCATGATGGTGCTCGCCGGGCAATCGGCCAATCTGATTTCGCTGGGCGCCGTCGACTTCGGGATCATCGTCGATTCCACCCTGATTATGGTCGAGAGTATCTTTTTCCACCTCGCGCATCGCCCTTCGGCTGAGAGCGCGATGACGGCGGCTGTCATGCGTGCGGCGCGCGAAGTGGGGCGGCCGATTTTTTTTGCGACTACCATCATCGTGGTGGCGTTTTTGCCGTTGTTCACGATGACGGGTGTGCCGGGCAAGGTGTTTGCGCCCATGTCCTTGACCTATGGCTTTGCGTTGAGCGGCGCGCTACTGATGGCGTTTACCCTCGGGCCGGCGCTCTGTTCCTTGCTGCTCGCCGGACCGATTCGGGAGCGCGACACCGCAGTGGTGGAGTGGTTGAAACACGGTTACCTGGCGCTGCTGAATTGGGGGCTGCGGCACGAATGGTTGGTGATCGGAATCGCCATCTTCTCCTTGGTCCTGACCATCGCGGCGGTGCCCTTCATCGGCGGTGAGTTCATGCCGGCTCTGGAAGAGGGGAATATTTGGATGCGCACCACCTTTCCGGTGGATATTTCGTTTGAGCAGGCGGCTCATCTGGTGACGGACATCCGGGCAGTGTTCAGGCAGTTCCCCGAGGTCATCAGTGCTGCCTCGCAATTGGGTCGTCCTGACGACGGAACTGATCCGACGAGTTTCTTCAATGCGGAATTCCTCGTGACCCTGAAGCCGTTGAAACAATGGCGCGCTGAGGTGCCGACGAAAAAAGCCTTGATCGATCAGATCGAACGGCGTCTCGCCGCGGTTCCGGGTGTGACCTTCAACTTCTCCCAGGCAATCCAGGACAATGTGCAGGAGGCCATGTCGGGGGTGAAGGGGGAAAATGCCGTCAAGCTTTTCGGCAGCGACCTCCAGACCCTGGAGCAATTGGCGACGCAGATTGAGCTGGTGATGAAGGATGTCCAGGGCGTGAAAGATCTCGGTGTGCTGCACTTGCTGGGGCAGCCGAATCTGGTGATTGAGGTCAACCGCGAGGAGTGTGCGAGGTATGGCCTCAAGGTGGGCGATGTCAACGATGTCGTGCAGGCGGCGATCGGTGGCCAGGCCGTCACGCAAGTGTATGAGGGGGAGCGATGGTTCGATCTCGTGGTCCGGTTTCTCCCGGAGTTCAGACGCGATATCGATTCGATCGGCAACATCGTCGTCAGCACGCCTGACGGCGCACGCATTCCACTGAAACAGCTGGCCTCCATTACCGAGCAGACCGGCGCGTTCATCGTCTATCGTGAAAACAATGAACGGTACATTCCCATCAAGTTCAGCGTTCGCGGACGAGACCTGGAGGGGACCGTCCGGGAGGCGCAAGAACGGATTGAGAAGCAGGTCCAATTCCCTCCCGGCTATCGGATCGAGTGGCACGGAGAGTTGATCAACTGCAAGAAGAGAAGGCACGGCTGGCCAAAATTGTCCCCATCACGCTGCTCATCATTCTCTTTCTCGTGTACCTGGTCCTTCACAGTCTACGCGATGCCTTGTTGGTGCTGGCGGCTGTGCCATTTTCGTTGGTCGGTGGCGTCCTGGCACTATTGGTGACGGGGACCCATTTCAGTATTTCGGCAGCGGTGGGATTCATTTCGCTGTTCGGCGTGGCCGTGCAGGGCGCATTGATCCTGATCAGTCGTATGCGGGATCTGTTGCGTGACGGGTATGAGATCAAAGAGGCGATCCTAAAGAGTGCCGAGGTCCGGATGCGTCCGGTACTGATGACCTCGCTGGCTGCGGCCATTGGGCTGCTGCCGGCGGCCATTGCGAGCGGCATCGGCGCCCAATCCCAACAGCCGCTTGCGCGAGTCGTGGTGGGCGGCATGTTGACCTCGGCGGTCCTGATTCTGTTGGTGGTGCCCGTGCTGTATCAGGTCCTCCATCGGCTCCAGGGAAAAGTCCCTACGCCTGAGTCTGCGCGGGTGCCGACGGAGTAGCTTCGGAAGGTATTCCGTCGGCGATCCACACGTGCTTGGACTCAAGCAAAGTCGTGATCACCCACCGTCCTTCGTATGGGAGGGGAGGGTTTGCCTCAAACGCCGCCCTCTCAATGCTCCCGCCGCGTTGATTTTCGAGTGATCCAGCAATGAGAGTGGACATCTGCGAGAAAACAGTCCCTTCGATTGACAGGGCGAAAAAGACGGCTAAGGTAAGGGGGGGCCGCACAGCGATGTCGGCATGATGTGGCTGATGAGGATGCGGTGACGCGCAAACACAGAAGGGAGAGCACATGAAAAAAGGATTGTTCGTCCTGCTGACAGGGATCTTGATCGGCGGGCAGGTCAGCGTGGCGTTCGCAGTGAATCCGGACAATGGACCTGGGTGTGGGCTGGGAAAGCTGGCGTGGGCGGACTATAAGACTCCGAAGAATATTGCGCCTCAAGTGATGATGGCGACAACGAACGGCACGTTCGGGAGTCAAACATTCGGGATCAGTTTCGGCACATCCGGCTGTACCAATGACGGCAAGGTGATGGCCGAACAGCAAACCCACCTGTTTGTTGCCAACACGTTTGAAACGATTTCCGGGGATATGGCCAGGGGCGGTGGGGAACATTTGGCCGCGCTGGCGACGTTGATGGGGGTGCCGGTCGACCAGCACCCGGCGTTTTTCGCGCTGACCCAGCAGCAGTATCAGGTGCTCGTTCAGGCCGGTGAGACATCCTCGGTTGCCGTCGTCAAGGCGTTGCAAGACGTCATGGGTGGACATCCGGTCCTGGCCCAACTGTCCGGTGGGCGGTAACCACGCCTCGTACTGCCCCTCTCCTGCAGCGTATGTCGGCAGGCTGAAGGCCGGTGGGTGGTGAGACGCCCTGCGCCACACCCGCCGGCTCTGTCGGCTCCATCATGAGTCTGTGATGGGGCCTGTCCCCTGGCTGGTTGTCAGGGTCTGTCATGTCTGTGAACCTCGCGCCACCCTTTATCTCGATCTTTCTTCCTTCCCCCTGCTTCTGGTAGAAGATTGCCATGGTGAATGCTATTGGACTGGGCGCGATCGCCGGTCTCATTCCAGTCTACGTCGGCATCCTTGCGGCCCTGTTCCTGGGCAAGGTGTTGCCGCGCACTTGGGGGAGTGGATTGATCGGTGTGGCAAACGGTGTCTTGGTGTACCTCTTTTTCGATCTCATGCATGAAGCGACCGAGCAGACGGGCGCACGAGACCCCATCTCGTGGTTGGTGTTTCTTGGCAGCCTCGGGATTAGTTTCGTCGGCTTAGTGGCGCTGGAATCCCGTCAGGTGTTCGGCGGTCGTTCCGGGAATCGGGTCCTGTCGCTGCCCTACATGATTGCCGTTGGGATGGGATTGCACAATCTTGGAGAAGGGCTGGCGATCGGTACCAGTTATGCCAGCGGCGAGTACACGCTCAGCCTGTTGTTGGTGGCCGGATTCGGTTTGCACAATGGCACCGAGGGATTCGGTATTGTGGGTGCCGCGGGAAAAACGCCGATCTCCGGGCGGGATGTCCTCCTGCTGGGATTGATCGCCGGGCTGCCGACTTGTGTCGGGACCGTTCTCAGCGGGCAAGGTGTCTCTTCCTACTTCTCGATCTGCTTCTACTCCCTGGCGGCCGGTTCGTTGCTCTATGTGATCCTCGCGTTGACCGTGATGTCGTATACGGCGACGCGCCGGGAACAGGTGGCGACAGGCCTGTTTGCTGGGATCAGTCTCATGTACCTCACGGCGATGGTGCTCACACTCGTCAGCGGTGTTCGAAGCTGACCGCGTGTTCCCCGCGACTCCCTCCCTCCTGTCATTCCCTTACGCGGTGGATTGCTTCGGTGGGTGAGGCCCCTGAGCGCGCATACGGACTGAATCTCGTTTGACGAATGACGGCCTGCGCCCGGATGACCTGACCGCCGCTTCAATTGACCCCGCGCCGCTCGGTTGTGTATAAAATGGTCTGCTTGATCGGAAGGGTGATTTTTTTCGGGAGGCTCTCATCATGGCGGGACGGGAATTTCATGACGGTGCCACGGATGGCTTGGAGGCGCTCGAGCCTCTCGACCCTGAAAAGATTCATACATTTTCGGAGCTGTTGGAAGCGATGCGGAAAACGGCATTCGGCGGTCGGCGGCTGGGCGAGGCCTTTGAAACGCTCGCGGCAATGATCGAGGATCCCGAGTGCAAGGTGGTGCTGACGCTCTCGGGCGCCATGACGATCGCGAAGATGGGCAAAATCATCAGCACCATGATCGACCGCGGCATGGTGCATGCCATCATCTCGACGGGCGCGCTGGTTGCACATGGCCTCAGCGAATCGGTGGGCAAGCTCCACTATCGGCATGAAGCCTCTCATAGCGACGAGGAGTTATTTCAGAAGGGCTACAACCGCGTCTATGACACCCTTGAAATGGAGTCGAACCTCAATTACGTCGAGCATGTCGTCTCGCTGACGCTTAAACGGATCAACTCTGAGGTACCCCTCTCCTCGCATCTCCTCACCCGGGAACTCGGGAAGACGTTGACCGAAGAATTTGAAGGCCCCGGGATTCTCAAGAGCGCCTATTTGAAAAACGTGCCGGTCTATATCCCTGCATTCACCGATTCCGAGATGGGGCTGGATGTCGGCACCTGGGCGATGGGCAAGCAAATGGATCGGGCTCGCAGCCAGGTCAAGGCGGTGGAGACGAGGCGGTCTTACGCGCGCTTCACCAAACGAGTCCCGTCTTCAATCCCTACCTCGATCTCAACCACTATGCGGGAGAAATACTGGGATCCAAACGCCTGGGTATTTTCACCATCGGTGGTGGCGTGCCGCGGAATTGGGCGCAGCAAGTGGCGCCGTATATCGAGATCAGTAACACACGTTTGGGCCTTGATGTGAAACCCCCGCGGTTTCATTATGGCGTCCGAATCTGTCCCGAACCGGATTACTGGGGCGGATTGAGCGGCTGCACCTATCAAGAGGGCATCTCGTGGGGCAAGTTCGTGCCGCCGGCCGAAGGCGGGCGCTTTGCCGAAGTGCTGAGCGATGCCACCCTGGTGTGGCCGTTGCTCATGGTCGGGTTATTGGAACGCATCCCCGCGAAGAGTGTCCCGGCATGACCCCCGTGACTGCGTGGCTGATTCGAGTTGGAATGGGGTGTCTCCTGCTCGTGCTGGTGGCAGGCGCCGCCGTCGCCGCCAGTGCGCCGGCCGTTGATCATCGGATGCGAGGCAAGGCGGATGCGCCGGTGACAATGATCGAGTATTCCGACTTCACGTGCGGCTATTGTCTCAAGTTTTTCAAGGAAACCTGGCCCAAGATTCAGGCGCGTTATGTCGACACCGGCAAAGTCCGGTTTCTGTACAAGGACTATCCGCGCGCCGATCAAGGCCCCGGGGTGACCGCCGCGCTCGCCGCGCGTTGTGCCGGAGACCAGGGCACCTACTGGCCGATGCATGATCGATTGTTTGCCGCGGATGGGCGGTTGGACGTGGACAGTTACTCGCAACATGCCAAGGCCATCGGCCTCGACCAGACGAAATTCCGGCAATGTTTGCGTGATGCCCCGCACGTGCAGGCCATCTTTCAAGACCGGGATGAAGCGAATGCCTGGGGATTCCATGGCACGCCCGGCTTTGTCTTGATGCGTACGACGCAGCAGCCGACCACCAAGAATCCGGCCATTGCCATTCCCGGCGCCTTCCCGTTCGAAGCGTTCGAGGAGGAAATTGAGAAGTTACTCGCGTCTCCGGGGGCGACACAGAAATAAGGTCCCTCATGCCAACGGGCGTCAGTGTTGTGACGAGACTTATCGTTTAGCCAGGAAAGAGGAAACTGCACTATGGCATCGAAACAAGCCTTTTGGACCGTGCCTGCGAAGGATGGAGAGCCCGATCTATGGGTGTGCATGTCCTGCTTGAACGAAGCGTTTTGCCGGAAGGTTCCCATGCCGGCCTGTCCATCCTGCCAAGGGGTCTCGACGTATGAAGCCTTCACCT
>JACOEF010001011.1 GCA_024998705.1 Nitrospira sp. | reverse complement strand
TTATATCATTCACTCAGACTGCAACCTTCAGACAGTGTTCATGGTTGAGGTCTCCGGCGGGCACGGGCCCGGGGGCAGTGAAGCCCCCCGGCGGCCACGCTGGGCGGGCCCGCCGAAGCAACCGGGTACAAATAGACACGGATGGGAGGACGGGCACCCCGCGAGGGGGCGCCCAAACACTCGGTAATGATACTTCCGCAGGTTCACCTACGGAAACCTTGTTACGACTTTTACTTCCTCTAAATGACCAGGTTTGACCAACTTTCCGGCTGTGGGGGGTCGTTGCCAACCCCCTGGAGCCAGTCCGAAGGCCTCACTAAGCCATTCAATCTGCTTGTCCACCTT
>JACOEF010000612.1 GCA_024998705.1 Nitrospira sp. | reverse complement strand
GCTCCAACGACTCGAACACAGACGCATTGAGCACTTCGGTCCGATAGGTCCGGTTATACCGCTCAATCAAGGCATTCTGATCCGGCTTGCCCGGCTGGATGTGCCACAGCTGAATCGCCCGTTCCGCACACCAGGTGATGAATCGGTCAGCGAGGAATTCGGGACCGTAGTATATCCGGAAGCAGCCATACGCAGTGCCTCTCTCCTCTAGAATGCAGGTGCCCACTCACTCTAGCAGGAGGGACCACCTATGACCCCCACTTCCGAGACCTCAACAGGAATCCTTTTCGTGGCGATCGACGTAGCGAAGCAGATCCACGAGGTGCTGATTGAGCCTCCAACGGGAGGCCGCCAGCGATGGCGCATGGTGAACTGTCAGCGGGATTTCGACCTGCTACGCCAGCGCCTATAGGCCTTTCAGACGCCGGTCCGTATCGGATTTGAAGCCACCGGCACCTATCATCGACCGCTCGCCTATTTTCTCCATCAATGCGGATTCGAATTGCGCCTGATTTCCTCGCTGGCCGTGGCTCGGACACGCGATGCGCTCTATAACTCCTGGGATAAGAACGATCCCAAGGATACGCAGGTCTTGCTGCATGTACTGAAGACCGAGGTCACTCAACGCGATCACGATCCCTTGGTCCATGCGGTGGATGACCTCCAAGAATTCGCGCAGACGCATTATCAGGTCTCCTTGCGCAAGGTCCGCGTGCAGCACAGCATTATGACCCACTACCTCCCGCTGTATTTTCCGGAGGCCGACCGCTACTACACCAATTCACGTGCGCAGTGGTTCACGCGGCTACTCCACCGCTTTCCCTGTCCAGCTGCCATCACCCGCTACTCCCGTGAGGCCTTTGAGCAAGAAGCCTGGACCATCGTCGGGCGGAAGGTCAATAAACACGGGTTCCTCCACGATCTCTCTGTCACGGCGAGTCAGAGTGTGGGCCTCCCGGTGTCGGAGGAGTCCGAGGCGATTCAGATGTTCCGCGTGATCCTGACGGAGCATCAACAGCTCTGTGCCACCCGGGCGGCGATCGAACAGCAGGCGGATCAGGCCCTGAGCCCCCATCCTGACTATCAGCGGCTCCGCACGCTGCCCGGCGTCGGGCCGATTCTCGCCCTCACGATTTTGGCGGAAGCGGGCGATTTGCGGCGCTTCCCGCATCACCGCCAGTTTGTGAAGTTCTGCGGCTTGGATCTCAGCACGCAGCAGTCGGGGCAGTTTCGTGGGACGAGTCGGCTCTCGAAGCACGGCAATGCCCGGCTGCGCTATGCCTTCTGGCTGGCGGCCCAGGGCGCGGTGCGGATGAGGGAGAATACGTTTCGGCAAAAATATGCCCGATATATCAAGCGCGATCCGCAGAACCCGGATCGCAAGCGCAAGGCCCTCTGCGCCGTCGCCGCTAAAGTGGCGCGCGTCGCGCATGGGTTAATCAAGACGGGAACCGACTATCGGCCGTACTTTGAGGCACTCCCTCCCAGTGGAGCACTCCGTTCGCGTGGGCCGTC
>JACOEF010000114.1 GCA_024998705.1 Nitrospira sp. | reverse complement strand
TGTACCAAGGAGAGTTGTTGTGATTTCGACCGCAGAGTTTCGGAACGGCAGCCCGTTAATGGTAGAAGGCCAACCCTTTTATATCGTGGAATTCCAGCATGTCAAACCCGGCTAGGGCGGGGCATTCGTCCGAACGAAGCTGAAGAGTTATCTCTCCGGCAACGTCCTCGACAGGACCTTTCGCTCCGGAGAAAAATTCGACACCCCCCAGATTGAAGAATGCGATATGCAGTTCCTGTATGCCACGAACGACTCCTACACCTTCATGGATACAGAGACCTATGAGCAATCGACCTACGAGAAGAGCCAGTTAGGCAGCAACGCCGATTTGCTCAAAGAGAACATGATCGCTAAGATTCTCATTTATGAGCATCGGCCGATCACGGTCCTGTTGCCGAACTTCATCGAACTCAAGGTGGTCGACGGCGAGCCGGGCGTGCGGGGCGATACGGCCTCGGGCGGCAACAAGCCGGTGATCGTCGAGACCGGCGCCACGATCAAAGTCCCGCTCTATCTGGAAATCGGAGAGACCATTCGCATCGACACGAGAACCCGTGAATTTGTGGAGCGCGTGCGTTGAGCTCATCAGGAAAAAAGACAGGAAAACGCCGCGATACCGGCAAGCCGATCGTTCTGCCGAGCGCGTTTGCCCCTCGCTCGACGGCCCCGGACACGCTGCTGTCTCCGGACCAGGCTGCGCAAATTCAGCAATTGGCCGACCTCCTGAAGCGCAACCATTTAACGGAGTTGGAAATCGAGCGCAGCGGAGTCCGTATCCGCATTCGCCACGAGCCGATGATCCGGACGACGACGGCTCAGACAGTGGAAACCGCCACGAACCAGTCGGCGTCAACCGGCACAACACCGGCGACACAAACCCGTCCGCCAGCGGAAACGGACGGGCAGGTTACGATCACCTCGCCCATCGTCGGGACCTTCTATCGCTCGCCCTCTCCGGATGCAGATCCGTATGTGGAGGAGGGGGATTACGTGAAAAAGGGGCAGGTGCTCTGTATCGTCGAAGCCATGAAGCTCATGAACGAAATCGAATCCGAGTCCGATGGACGGATCACAAAAATACTGGCGGAGAGCACCAAACCGGTTGAGTATGGACAGCCTCTCTTCTTGATAGACCCCAACGCCACGCCCTAGCCCGCATGATTCATGAACACTTCTGCTGCAATCGCCGATGCGGTGCTCCAACAAGCCTTTGGCCGATGGGCTCGCAACGCGTCTCAGCGATTTCGCGAGGAACCGTCGTGACTCATGCGGGCTAGCGCCCGAGAGATCATGAGGGCTGATGGCGAGACGACCCCGACCCGGAGATGCGTGCCTCATGAATCTGGCGTCCAGGGCATGCGGCATGAGCCGCATCATGCAGCAGATCCGAGTCAGGTCTCAGCCGTGGCAGAGCAAACCGTGAGAACCAGGCGAGCGCAGACCGCAACCCGCACCGGAGTATCCTGTGTTTAAGAAAGTGTTGGTCGCCAATCGTGGAGAGATCGCCCTGCGGGTGATCCGGGCCTGCAAAGAGCTCGGCGTCAAAACCGTGGCGATCCACTCCGAAGCCGATGCCGCAAGCTTGCATGTGCGGGCGGCGGACGAACATGTCTGCGTCGGCCCGCCTGAAGCCGCACTCAGCTATCGTAATATCCCCAACGTGCTGAGCGCGGCCGAAGTCACCGGAGCCGACGCCATCCATCCCGGATACGGATTCCTTTCAGAGAACGCACACTTTGCGGAAGTCTGCGAATCGATCGGCGTCAAATTCATCGGCCCGACCTCGGAAAACATCGCCCTGATGGGCGACAAATCAAAGGCACGGGAAGTGGTCGCCAAGAAGGGCCTCCCGGTCACCCCCGGCAGCCCCGGGGAACTCCGGAGCGAACAGGATGCGCAAGAGGCCGCGAAAACCATCGGCTTCCCCGTGATCATCAAGGCCTCCGCCGGAGGCGGCGGACGGGGCATGCGTGTCGTGAACAAACCGGAGGAGCTCGCGCGGGCGTTTCAAGCGGCGCAAGCCGAGGCGAAATCCACCTTCGGCCACGACGGCGTCTACCTCGAGCGCTATTTCCTCGAACCACGGCACATCGAAGTACAAATCGTGGCCGACAATCGGGGCCATGTGGTCCACCTCGGCGAGCGTGATTGCTCCATTCAACGACGTCACCAAAAGTTGGTGGAAGAAACCCCGTCGCCGGCCATCGATGAAGAATTACGGCGCGAAATCGGCCGGGTGGCCGTCCAGGCCGTGAAAGCCATTCGTTATTGCAACGTCGGCACGGTGGAATTTCTGCTGGATAAGGACCGCAACTTCTTCTTCATGGAAGTGAATACCCGCATCCAGGTCGAGCACCCCATCACGGAAATGGTGACCGGCATCGATCTCGTGAAAGAACAGATCCGGATCGCCTCCGGCATGCCCCTCTCGTTCAAGCAGCAGGACATCAAGCTGAACGGTCACAGCTTCGAGTGCCGCATCAATGCCGAAGACCCGGAAAAGTTCACGCCCTGCCCCGGCCAGATCACCAAATATTCCGCCCCTGGTGGCTTTGGCGTGCGCGTCGATTCCGCGATGGAACCGAACGCCGTGGTGGTCCCGTACTACGACAGCCTGATCGCCAAATTGATTACGCACGGACGTGATCGCCAGGAGGCGATGGCCCGCATGCGCCGCGCACTCGATGAATTTGTCATCGAAGGCATCAAGACAACAATCCCGCTCCATCGGAGAATTTTTAACGATCCCGATTTCCAGAAGGGGCATGTCTCCACGACATTCCTTGACCGCTTTCTTGCCGGCCAGTCCTCGTAACAGTTTCCTGACAAACAGATTGCCTTTATTCATGGGAATCACCCGCAGGCCGTTCAAAATAGCCGTCCAGCAAGGCCGCCGCACGCGACGTGGTGAATCGCAACTCGGTCGTACGGTGAGCCATGGAGCGACGCGAGCTCGCCGCTGGCAGACTGTTTCCACGGCCCGCTAAATGACCAGGGAGCCCGCCACGTCTCAGACCACCCGACAACTGCTCCTGAAAGGCCTGTACCTCGTGCTCGACCCCACGGTCAGGCCCGACCGCCCGCTGCCTGATCTCCTGCGGGAAGCAGCCGCACACGGTGTCCGGCTCTTTCAATATCGAGACAAACAGGCCACGATGAAAGAGGCCTATGCGAAGGCGCTCGCACTGCGTCAAGCCGCCACCGACGTCGGCGCTCTCTTGATCGTCAACGATCGCTGTGATTTGGCGATGGCCGTGAACGCGGACGGGGTGCATCTGGGCCAGGACGACCTGCCCATCACCTACGCCAGACAATTACTGGGACCTGAAAAAATTATTGGACTCTCGACGCACAACGCAGCCCAGGTGCGCGAGGCCGTTACCGCGCAGCCAGACTATGTTGGGTTCGGCCCGATTTTCAGGACGGCTACCAAAGCCGATCACGACCCGGTGGTCGGACTGGAAGGATTACGCGCCGCACGCGCGTTGACCACGCTGCCGATGTTGCGATCGGGGGAATTACGACTGAGTCGGTTGGTGAAATTATGGCGACAGGGGCGAATGGTGTGGCGGTGATTGCTGCGATCCTCAAGGCACCGGATCTCGGCGCGGCTATCCAGGCATTTCAGCAGGGCTTGTCCACACCAGATC
>JACOEF010000161.1 GCA_024998705.1 Nitrospira sp. | reverse complement strand
TGCACGAACAGGCGTCTCGTTTGGACAAGGCTTTGATCGATGCCCAGACGGCCACCCGCGCGAAGTCTGCCTTTCTCGCCGTCATGAGCCACGAAATTCGCACTCCCATGAACGGCATCATCGGAATGACCGGCCTCCTCATGGATACACCCTTGACGCCCGAGCAGCGCGACTACGCCGATACCGTGCGGCGGTCGAGTGATGCGTTACTCGACATCATCAACGACATTTTAGATTTCTCGAAATTCGAGGCGGGCCAGCTCACGCTGGAGACGATCCACTTCGACCTGCGGACGATGGTGGAAGAAGCGCTGGACCTCTTTGCCGAGCCGGCGCAGAGCAAGGGGTTGGAATTGGGGTGCCTCATCCATGCGGATGTGCCGATGGCGCTCTGCGGCGATCCCGGACGCTTGCGGCAAATCCTCGTCAACCTTATCGCCAATGCGCTCAAGTTTACCTACCAGGGCGAGGTGATGGTGTACGTTACCCGCGGGGCAGAGACCACCGACCACGCCGTCATTGAGTTTGCTGTCACCGATACCGGTATTGGCATCGCCCCTGCCTCACAGAGCATACTGTTCAAACCGTTTTCCCAAGCCGATACCTCGACGACCCGAAAGTTTGGCGGCACGTGGCTGGGCCTCGCCATTTGTAAACAGCTGGTGGAACAAATGGGCGGTCAGATCGGCATTGAAAGTGTGCTTGGACAGGGAAGCACGTTCAGGTTTACGGTGAAACTGGCCAAGCAACCGACCCAGTCGCAGGATCTCTCCATGCCGAAAGCGACGCTCCCGGGCCGGCGGATATGCATCGTCGATGACAATGCGACCAACCGGCGTATTCTGGAGCAATATGCCCTGCAGTGGGGCCTCCAAAGTGCGAGCGCGGCGGATGGGTTTCAAGCCCTCGCTCTTCTCAGAGACGCGGCCAGGCGGGGAGAGCCGTTCGATGTGGCGATTCTCGATTTACAGATGCCTCGGATGGACGGACTGGAATTGGGGCGCACGATCAGCGGGGATCCGACCCTGGTGGCGACACGCCTCGTCTTGCTGACCTCGATGGGGATTCGAGGTCAGGCCAAGCAGGCCAAGGAATCGGGGATTACCGCCTACCTGACCAAACCCGTGCATCGCTCACACCTCCACGATTGTCTGTCCCTGATTCTGGATCGGCCGGCACCGTCCCCTGATGATCACCCCGGAACCGGCACCGTGAACCGGTCTGAAGAGCCGTTGCTGACTCGCCACGTGCTCAAGGAAGTCGAGTCGTCGACTCACCCACGCATCCTGGTGGCAGAGGACAATATCGTGAACCAAAAAGTGGCGGCCTGTCAGTTGGATAAGCTTGGATACCGGGCCGATGTCGTGGCCAACGGACTCGAAGCCGTGGAGGCGGTCTCGCGAATCAACTACGCACTGGTCTTGATGGATTGCCAAATGCCGGAGTTGGATGGATTTGAGGCTACGGCCATGATTCGCCAGGCTGAACGGGAGCAGGGCGGTCGACGAACTCCGATCATCGCCATGACGGCGAGTGCCATGATCGAAGACCAGCAGAAATGCTTGAAGGCCGATATGGACGACTTTCTGAGCAAGCCAGTGAAGAAAGGGGAGCTTGAGGCGATCATCGCAAAATGGGTTCCCATCCAGCCAACGCTAAAAGGATAAGCATCCTCCGGGAGGCCCACCGCAGCGAGCATCCGACGTGGCGGTGGTGGGGCTCGTCGGTAATCCGAGAGAAGGTTGTGGAGTATTCGGATGACGCTCCATCTCTGGTTGTGTCGATTCCAACATCTTTCCCTCACGCCGCCTTTGAGCGCGCAGACGAGCTCCTCCTATCCGTGATCCGTCGTACTGTGGTATGTCGGACAGTTCGATAACCAGGTCTATCGCCTCTGGATTCAATCCGTTTGCCTCGATCGCTTCCATACTCGAAGAAGACAGATGCCCGGACGTGTGGAGTGGTGTCATTCGGAAGAATCCGTCCTGCCTCCCGACGCACAGAATTCCCATCCACTGCCTCTGCTTGACTGGCGGCAGGAAGACGCGTAGAGAAGCGCCCTAACCAGGAGGGACTTATGCCACCTAAACGAAAAGTGCCACGCCAGTCTGGCCGTAATCGTTCGGTCGGACAGAAACGGAAGGGGACAGCCACGAAAAGCGGCGAGGCTGGGATGACCCGCCGGTTGCAAGAGCTTGTGGAACGGATCGATGTGGTGTTGCCGGAGGTGGCAGCGCGGGTGGCGGCGTTGGAGCATCTCCTGCTGGAACTGAAACTCTGCACGCAGGAAGATCTGCGCAATGCGCGAGAGTTTGTGCGTATTCAAGAGGCGTAAGCGATGATGCGTTCCCGGAAACGAGTGCGCCCATGCCCGTGACTCCTCACATTGAAAAACATTTCACCGCAACGGCGACCGTTCGCGATATCGTCATCGGCATGGCCGACGGATTGACGGTGCCGTTTGCATTGGCAGCCGGCTTGTCCGGCGCGGTGAGTTCATCCGGCCTGGTGGTCACGGCGGGCCTGGCCGAAATTGCGGCCGGCTCGATTGCCATGGGATTGGGAGGGTATCTCGCAGCGAAGACGGATCTGGACCATTATGCGTCTGAACGTCTGCGGGAGTTGCGGGAAACGCAGCATATCCCTGAGCGGGAGGCCGAGGAGGTGGCCGAGATTTTTCGCGGCTATGGCTTGCGTGATGAACAGATTGCGCCGTTGATCGAGACACTCCAGGCCAATCCGAAGCAGTGGGTGGATTTCATGATGCGGTTTGAGTTGGGGTTGGATGAACCGGATCCGACACGCGCGCGCATCAGCGCCTGGACGATTGCGCTGTCCTATATCGTCGGGGGGCTTCTTCCGCTGTTGCCCTATATGGTTTTCGCCGATATCCACACGGCGCTCTGGTGGTCTGTCGTGGTGACACCCGTGGCCTTGTTTGTGTTCGGCTACGTGAAGAGTGGCTATACCGGCGTGCCGCCTTGGCGCGGCGGGTTCCAGACCGTATTGGTCGGCGGCCTCGCCGCAGCGGCCGCCTTTGGCATCGCCCGGCTGCTTGGCTGATGCGGCCACGCGTTTACTTTCCTTACGTCGCCTCGTTAGACTGCCGCCATGACACCTGAACAGCCGTCTTCCGCCATTCCGACCGAGCCGGTTTCAACCGATCCGGTCGATCGTGTGATCGCCTATCACATTCGCACCAAACACCATTTCAATCGATATGCGCGGTCGTTGGGGTATCTGGACTGGGCGAACCAGCCCAATCCCTTTCGACGATTTGATGGAGCGGAGCTGGTCTGGTTGCCGTTGCTGAAGCCGGACGACGAGCCCCGCTCGCCGTCATACCAGGCCATCTATGAACCGGGGGCTGTTCTTGTGCAGCCGCTGACGAATGGGGCCCTCTCACGGTTCTTCGAGCTGGCCCTCGGGCTTTCGGCCTGGAAGAAGGCCGGGGAGTCGGAATGGGCGTTGCGGAATAACCCTTCGTCCGGCAATCTCCATCCGACGGAAGGTTACGTCCTCCTGCCGCCGCTCAACGGACTCGACCTGAAGCCCGGACTCTATCATTACGCGCCCAAAGAGCATGGGCTAGAGTTGCGGGCTGACTTTCCGCCGGCTGCCATCTCGCGCCTACTGGCTCCGTTCCCGTCGGACGCCGTTCTGTTCGGTCTTACCTCCGTCCATTGGCGGGAAGCCTGGAAGTATGGCGAGCGGGCGTTTCGCTACTGCAACCACGATGTTGGTCACGCGATCGGGTCGGCACGGCTTGCGGCAGCGACCCTCGGTTGGAAGATGGCGCTGCTGGATGGTGTCGATCAGAATCAGATTGCGAAGGTATTGGGAACCCATCGCGTAGACGATTTCAGCGGCGTGGAGCCTGAACATCCCGATTGTCTCGCGGTGATCTGGCCGGGTGCCGACAAGGCTCATCCCTCGTTGGGATCGGCTCGCGACATGCAGGATCTGCCGTTGTTTTTGGATGAGGCGGCCGTCTCCGATGTGGCTGTGGGGCCGTGGCATGGAAAGGCCAATGAGCTGAGTCGCGAACATGGCGTGCATTGGGACGTCATCGACCAGGTAGCTGAAGCCTCCTGGAAGACCAGCGTGGAGCACCCGTTCGTACCGCTTGTCGGTATCTCCACTGTCCCGGCCGAGACGCATCCTGCTTCAGAAACCACGACTGTCGCAGCGGCGATCATCAGGCAGCGCCGCAGCGCCGTCTCATTCGATGCCCGCACCGCCATTTCAGTCGCCACGTTCTTTCATATCCTGCAGCGTGTGATGCCTCGTGCGGAGCGGCCGCAATTGCGGCGGCCTATGCCGTGGGATGCCCTGCCCTGGGATCCGGCGATTCATCTCATGCTGTTTGTGCATCGCGTCGAAGGGGTGGAGGCCGGGCTGTATATCTTGGCGCGTGACCCGGAGAAACTGCCGTTGTTGCGGCAGTCGATGAATCCTGAATTGGAATGGACGCCGGCGCCAGGTTGTCCGGAACATCTCCCTCTATTCTGGCTGTTGCAGGGCAATGCGCAACGCCTGGCGGCGCAAGTCAGTTGTCAACAGGGGATTGCCGGAGACAGTGCCTGTTCGCTCGGGATGCTGGCGGAGTTCGACGGCCGCTTGCGGCAGGGCGGGGCATGGTGGTATCCACGCCTGTTCTGGGAAACGGGGCTGCTCGGGCAGGTGCTCTATTTGGAAGCGGAGGCGGCGGGGGTGCGGGGCACGGGGATCGGGTGCTTTTTCGACGACCCGGTGCATGAGATCGTCGGCATCAAGGATCTGTCCTTCCAATCGCTGTATCATTTTACGATCGGCGGACCGGTGGACGACCAGCGGCTCATGACGCTCCCTCCCTATCATCACCTCCAGCATGAGTGATTGTGCAGGACCTGCTTTGAACGAGAGACGAACGACGAGAGACGAGGAACGAGCTCATTATGTTTAAGATCAAGAAGAAGATCGAGAAGCCGAAGCCGCTGATTTTGTACAACGTGATCGAAGACTATTCGGAGGTCGATGCGCCGGGGAATGTGACGGCCTGCGCCACGACGCTGCCGGAAGATCTGGCAGCGCATGCGAAGATTCTGGCCGAAAGTTACGACGTGCCGTTGGTGCAGATGACGCAGCTGCTCACGGAGGGCGGTGTGTATGTGTATCCGCAAGTCGGTGGATTGCTGACCCGTGGCCTCTTTGCCTGTCGGATCGATGCCACCGGCGCCACGCCGAAACAGACCTGGGTACTCGACCTGATGCAGTTCGCCGAGGCGGAGCAATTGGCCCGGTCTCGCGCCGTGCCGTTGGTCGAAGCGGCGACGGAAGTGTTGTATCGGACGCTCCCGGAGGAATTAAAAACCAAGCTGGCGAAAAAGAATCTCGGACTCGATTACCGGACCCTTGATCGTGCGGTCGCGAAGGGCGGCGACATCAAGTTCATCGACTTCCGCAAAGACTGGTCGCCTCATTTTAAGCGGCTCTGCATTATGCCCGACGGGCGTCTCGTGGAGACGGGCGGGTTAGAAGAGTTTGCGCAGTTGCACCAGATTACGGTGCCGCAGGCGAAGAAGCTCGTAGAGGAGGGGGGGACGATGGACCTGGCCGGTGGAGAAGTGCTGGCCTGTCAGATTGTGAACGGTCAGCCGGCAGTCGCCCGCTTCAGCGCGAAGAATTACACCAAGGCCAAGGAATTGGCGGCGAGCAAAGGGCTGCATATCCTGGATGCCCTGAGCGAAGTGGCCTATAACGATTCGGTGATGATGCGAACGTTGCAACGGAAGGATTTGGGGGGACGGATCTAATCCTCCACCAGATATCAGGATTCCGCTGATCCGGCCGGTCAACCTTGTCCGCCGTGGTTCGTGTAGGAAAGAAAACCTGTCAGCCATGAAGCCAACGATCCTCATCTGCGCCGGATGTCTGCTTCTTGCCGGTTGTGCGGGGCCTAAACCGATTCTCTATCCGAACGATCACTATCGACAAGTCGGCGCCGACGCGGCGGAATCGGATATCAAAGACTGCATGACCTTGGCCGAGCAAGCCGGGGCCTCTCCCCGCGAAGGGAAGACCCCCCAGGTTGCAACCGGCACCGTGGCCGGCGGGGCGATCGGCTCGGCCGCCGGTGCAGTGGGCGGGGCGATTCTGGGACATGCGGGGAGAGGGGCCATGGTCGGCGCAGCCAGTGGCGCAACGGCCGGGTTGCTGCGTGGCTTGTTCAAGAGATCACCGCCGAGCGGGGCGTTTACAAACTACGTGGATCGTTGTTTGCGCGAGCGTGGATATGATCCGACCGGATGGCAGTAGGCTGAGCGGGACGGAAGAAGTCCGCCAGCGGCGTTTTCGCAAGACACTGCCGCCTCACCGACGTTCGCACGCGCGACGCTCATGACTCCTCGCTCGCGTATCTTGCTGCGGCCTTGTCGGACGGCCTTTTTGCGCGATCGTTATACCTGCACGGTACAGGGGGTGATCGTACCGTATTGCGTAACCATCGAGTATTCCCAGCCTGTTAGGTCGCGGGTTCCATCACTTCCGCCGACTTCTTTCTAAGATACATCTCTCCCAGTCTCATCCCGATGTACGCGCCGAGGACGTTATCCAGCAGGTCAAGCAGCGACGTGCTGCGATTGTGGCAGTAGACCTGGTAGTACTCGATGCCGAATGAGAGGGTGAAGGCCATGAGCATCAGAAGGGCGGGCGAGAAGGATTTCCCACCCAATCCGCGCAGGGTATAGAGCAGGCCGAACGGGAGGAAGAGAAGGATGTTGGCCACGGCGTCGATGCCGAGATCCAACAGGATGGCCGGTGAACTCAACTGGTCCGGTGTCGGTACCCAGCGGATGTACTGCCAATGCGCATGGCCGACAAAGTTATGCAGCGGGAGGATGCCTACGAGCACGATCAGCAGGCTCCAGGCACACCAGAGACGTCCTGCGCGAGTAGGGGTTAGCAACACGGGTGTTTGGCTGCGGCTGTCCGTTGCACCGTTCGATTCTTGCAGAAGCGGCGGTGAGGTTTCCAGCAGATTTTCTTTCGTAAACGGTTTTCGGAGGAAGGCCAGGGGGTGGACGGAGGCGCGGGTTATTTCTGGGCCAGTTCCTCTTCTACGGCGTTGAGCATCTCTTTGAGGTCGAAGGGCTTTGCGAACGTGCGGTGGGCACCGAAGAGTTTCGCAATATCCAGGAAGTTTCGATCACCTTGGGCGCCGGTCATGGCGATGATTCTCGTGTCCATGTATTCGCGGGTCAGCTGCAAGGTGGCTTCCAGGCCATCGACCTCCGGCATCAGCAGGTCCATGATGAGCAGGTCGGCCTTGTGTTTCTGATAGAGGTCCAATGCTTCCCGCCCGTCCTTTGCTTCGACGACCTTATGTCCTGACCGCTCCAACACCTCTCGCAGGAGACCACGGATGGATGGTTCGTCGTCGATCACCATGATGGTCGCCATAACTACTCCTCAGCATGGGCGCCGGTTCTGCGTGTAGTGGGGGAAATCGCAGTGTTCGGGCTCGGTTGCAGACAGTTCAACTCGTAGTGAAAGCTTACCGCGCTGACGAAGGTCTGTCCAGAAAAGAGCCTGAAACTGCCTGCCGTTGATTCGATCTCGTCTGGGTTCACCGTGATCGGCCAGGAGGTTATGAGCTGGACGCGGCTATTCCTGCCCTATCGGCAACGGGCTGCGGCCCCATTGTCTCGCCACGCACAAAGTAGGGATACAAGGCCGGAATGACCAGCAATGTCAGGGCAGTCGATGTCAGAAGGCCTCCGATCACCACAGTCGCCAGGGGGCGTTGGACTTCCGCGCCCATGCTGGTCGCCAAGGCCATGGGGAGAAATCCCAGGCTCGCCACCAGGGCCGTCATCAGTACTGGGCGGAGTCGATCCATGGCCCCCTGCACCACCGCCTCGCCGGTCGAGGTGCCGTCCGCTTCTAGTTGGCGGATATGGCTCACCAGCACGACGGCGTTGAGCACAGCAATTCCGAAGAGCGCGATAAAACCGATGATGGCGGAGATGCTGAGCGGCAATCCCCGGAGCCACAGCGCCAGAATGCCACCCGAGAGCGCCAGCGGCACATTGAGAAAAATCAGCAGCGCAGGCCGCATCTCGCCGAAGATGACCGACAACATGCCGAGGATCAGCAACAGTGTGACCGGCACGAGCATGCTCAACCGGCGAGCCGCCTCCTGCAGGTGTTCGAACTGTCCACCCCAACGCACTTCGTAGCCGACGGGAAGTGTGACTGCCCGGGAGACGGCCTGTTGGGCTTCAGCCACAAACCCGCCCAGATCCCGACCTCGAATATTGCACTCCACCACAATCCGTCGTTGGACATGCTCCCGGCTGATCTGCGCCGGGCCTGAGTCCACGGTGATGCTGGTCACGCGCGAGAGTGGCACCAGTTCGCCATGCATGGTCGGGATCAGCAGGCGGCCCAACGAGGCCGGATCTTGCGACACTCGGTCGGCCAATCGCACGACCAGGTCAAACCGACGGGAGCCCTGCACCACGGTGCCGACGACTGTTCCCACACGGGTCGATTGAATGAGCGTGAGCACTTCGTCGGCGGTGATCCCGTACCGGGCGATTTCTGCGCGATCGACTATGACACGGAGCAGCGGTAACCCCGCAACCTGTTCGACCTTGACGTCTGCCGCGCCCGGCACGTTTTGGAGCGCACGCGCCGCGCGTTCGGCCTGCTGCTTGAGGATCTCCAGGTCGGAGCCGAAAATCTTGACGGCCAGATCCGATCGCACGCCGGCGATCAACTCGTTGAACCGCATTTCGATCGGTTGAGTGAAGCCGATGCCGACACCGGGCACCTGTTCATCGATGCGCCGCTTCATGGCCTCGATCAGTGCGTTGCGGTTGTCGGCTGTGATCCAGTCCCGGTGAGGTTTGAGAATGACGAAGACGTCCGACATCTCGACCCCCATCACATCCGTCGCCACTTCGGGGCTGCCGGTGCGGGTGACGACTTGGGTGACTTCGGGAAAGCGGCGCAGAACCCGTTCGATCTCGAGTGCGGTGGCCACCGATTCGGTCAGCGAGATACTGGGCAAGCGCCACACTTGCACGGCGAGGTCCCCTTCTTCCAGTCGTGGCACAAACTCGACGCCGAGCCTGGTTCCAGCCCCCAGGCTGATGACGAACAGTCCCACCGCAATCGTCACCGGCCAGACCGGCCGTGCGACCGTTTTCCGGACCCAAGGAGCATAGAGGCCTCTGAGTACACGAATGACTCGGGTTTCTTCCTGGTGGCTCCCGGCCCGTACAAACCAGAACGACAGCAGCGGCGTGACGGTGACCGCGAGGAACAGGGATCCGGCCAAGGCCATGATCACGGTGACTGCCATCGGACGGAACATTTTGCCTTCGATCCCGGTCAGGGCTAGGATAGGGACATACAACAGAATAATGATGCTCACGGCCAGGGTCATGGGTCGCAGGACTTCCCGTCCGGCGTCCAGCACGGTCGCCAGTCGCTCTTCCTGATTCCGGACCGGCTTGTCCGCTAATCGACGCAGGATGTTGTCGATCATGACCACGGAACCGTCGACCAACAAACCGAAGTCGATGGCTCCCAGGCTCATCAAATTGCCCGAGAGTCCAGCCTGCATCATGCCGGTGAAGGCGATCAGCATCGCCAGGGGAATGGCAGAGGCGACGATCAGGCCGGCCCGCAGGTCGCCGAGAAAAAGAAACAGCACGGCGATGACGAGCAGGCCGCCTTCAATCAGGTTGTTGCGCACGGTTATCATGACTTTGGAGACAAAAATCGTGCGATCGTAGTAGGGTTCGATGGTGATACCGGGGGGCAGGGCCGCCCGGATTTCCTGCACGCGCGCCTTGACGCGAGTCACAACCTGTTGGGCGTTTTCACCCGCGAGCATCTGCACCATCCCGATCACTGTCTCGCCTTCGCCCATGGCTGTGGCTGCGCCGATCCGAAGCCCTGCACCTTCCTTCACCTCGGCCACGTCGGCAATGTAGACCGGTACCCCGCCCGATCCGTGGGCGACGACGATCCGGGCCAGGTCGCTCACCTGCGTGGCGAGCGCTTCCCCTCGAATGAGAAGTTGCTCACGCTGATGCTCGATGTACCCACCGCCTGCGATGGCATTGTTCCGTTGCAGTGCGTCGAAGACCTCCTTCATGGTCAATTTAAAGGAGAGAAGTTTCGAGGGATCTACGATGACGTGGAACTGTTGGGGTTCGCCTCCCCAGATGTTGACCTCGACCACGCCGGGCACGGCGCGTAATTTCATGCCGATGTCCCACTGCAACAGCGTTCTGAGGGCCATGGGACTGTAGCCCGGGCCCTTGACGGTGAACTGATACACTTCGCCCAGTCCGGTGGTTAAGGGGCCCATGGCCGGCCGGCCATATTCCGCAGGGATGCGCTCCATGGCCTGAGCCAGCCGTTCGGTCACGAACTGTCTCGCCCGGTAGATGTCGGTCTGGTCGTCGAAGATGGCCGTCACGGCGGAGAGTCCGTAGCGTGAAACGGAACGCAACTCCCGCAACGCAGGCAAGCCGTTCAACGAAGCCTCGATGGGGAATGTCACGAACTGTTCAACTTCCACCGGACCCAAGGCCGGAGCGCGGGTGAGAACTTGGACTTGCACTGGTGTCAGGTCGGGGACGGCGTCGATCGTGAGGTTCGCGAAGGACCAGATACCGGTGGCTATGACGACGGCGATCGCCACCAGGGTAAAGAATCGATAGCGGAGCGAAAATGTCAGCAGGTGGTTCATGGGGTTCTCAGTCGCCTGATCCGATCTGTTCTTTCAGCAGCACGTTTTTCAGATCAAAGACCCCGTTGATCACGACTGGAGTGCCTTCCTTCCCACCCGTTCGAATTTCGACCCAGCCAGCGCTTTCACGTCCTGCGTCGATCGGCGCAAAGGTGTACCCGTCCGGGCCTTCGAGGAAGACCCCGCGAGTCTTGTCGATGGTGGTGAGGGCAGACACAGGAACCGCCACTGTGGGTGCTCCTGAGAGGGTGAGCGCCACTTCCACATATTCGTGCGGCTTCAGCTGCCCCTGCCGGTTCTCCACCTCGAAGCGTACATGGATTGTGCGCGTGGTCTCATCTGCGACCGGCGCCAGATAGGTGAGTGGGGCGGTGATCGTCTCGCCGCCCTTCGGCGTGATCGTGCCCAGGTCGCCCTCTTTGAAATGGCGGGCCTGCTCGATGGGGAGGTTGGCAATGACCCAGACACGACTGGTATCGACGACTTCGAAGAGTTCAGCTCCAGGCATGACCCCCTGTCCACGCACCGCATTCTGTGCCACCACCGTCCCGGCGATGGGAGACGTCAGCGTATAGTGATGGCCTTCTTCATGTCCGCCGCGTTCGAGACCGGCGAGTTCGGCTTTCGAGATGCCCATGGCCAGCAACTTTTCGCGGACGTGCTGGTAGCGTGCCTTCGTCGCCAAGTAGTGCCCCTTGTCTTCGATGAGCTTTCGCTCCGGCACGATGTCGTCCGTGCGCAGCTTCTCCGTCCGCCTGAGATTGTTTTCCGCCACGTCGGCCTGCGCCTTCCCGACGAGATATTCTTCCACCAGCTGATCCAGTTGCAGGCTGCCGACAGCGGCGAGCGGCTGCCTGGGCTTGACTCGGTCTCCCAACTGCACGTGAATGCGCTCGATCTGCCCTTCGATGCGGGAGGTTATCTTGGCAACTTTTTTTAGGTCGAGTGCGACCTCACCGGGTGCGGTCACCAATTCCGGAACGGCACGTCGTGTGGCGGGCTCCGTGCGGAGACGTTCCCGGACGGCCGGCGGCGGGTGAATCGCATGGGTGACGGCTGCATGCGGCGCCACTTCGGCGGACGAGGGCGGACTGGGCGGTTCCGCTCCCTGATCTCCGCATCCGGGGAGACAACTGAGGATGGTCACGATTATTCCGGTCGTGACGCAACGTCCGGTCATCGGCTCGCTCCTACCCTCTGCTGATGTGCGAACCAGGCAAGGGGGCTCATAGGGGTACTCATAGAGATGCTCCCAATGCCCGCTCTAACCGGGCCAGCGCAATGGAGAGATCGGCCCGCGCCTGCGCATATTCCAACTGGGTTTGCCGATAGACACGTTGTGCATCCAGGACGTCCAACAGACTGGCGGCGCCGTGCCGGAAACTCGTACGGGCCACGGTCAAGGTCTGTTCGGCCTGCTTCAAGAGGCCGGTTTCAAACACGAGCAACTGATCCTGCGCCGTGCGGACTTCCTGCGCATATTGAGTGATGGCCTGCTCCAGCTCGTTCTGCTGTCGCAGACGTTCCGCATCAGCCCGGTGTTTGGCACCCAGCGCGGATTGAATTTCTCCCTGCCGCCGGTACCAGAGGGGGAGGGGCACGCTGAGTCCGGCGGTGAGCGATTCATCACCTGCCTCCCGGTGATAACTACCCAGCAGGCTGATGTTGGGAACGCGGGCTTCCCGCTCATACCGCAGCGTATGTTCCGCCTGTTCCGCCAACTTGCTCTGTCGGCGTATGGACGGATGTTGTTCCATGGCTCGCGTCGCCAGGGCCTCCGCATTCACGCCCGGCTTGGGTGATTGAAAATCGCCCTGGATGGAAAACTCTTTTCCGAGCGACCCGGCGGTCAGAGTATTTAAGCGGGCCTTGGCCACCAACAGAGTACTGTTCGCACGGGCGACATCCTTCTTGGCCTTCTGCATTTCCACGCTGGCTTTCATGCTGTCAAAGGAGGTCGCTTCGCCGGCCGCGACGCGTGCGTGCACCGT
The DNA here is from genome assembly GCA_024998705.1 of Nitrospira sp. GTDB lineage: Bacteria > Nitrospirota > Nitrospiria > Nitrospirales > Nitrospiraceae > Nitrospira_A. Next base: position 4,547 of record JACOEF010000161.1, on the reverse strand, counting down.
CCGCAGGACTTCTTCCACACTGGTGACGTTCTGTGCGGCGAGATCCACATCGCGCTGGGCAAAGAGTAGATGGTAGAAGGCCACTTTCACATCGGCGAGCAGGGTGAGTCGGGTGTCCTCGAACGCCGCAGTTGCCCCGGCTACTCCGGCATCGGCCGCTTCCTGGCGGGCCTGTCGCTTGCCGGTCCATTCAAGCGGTTGTTCCACGATGAACGTGCGCTCGGTCACGTGCGTGCCGGTGCTCGGGTCGCGAATGGCGCCACGCCCGGCGCTGGCGGAAACGGAGGGATTCGGATAGGCACCCGCTGTGATCTGTTGGCCCTCGCTTTGTTTCACCAACCCCTCGGCGCCGGCCAGCGTGGGGTTGTGTTGCACCGCCAGCGTCAGAATGTCCGGCAACGAATACGTGGCCGTGCGTGGCGCTTCAGCCCAGGCCATGGAACCGCTCGCGAGAGGGCCGGCGGTAGCCATCGCCAGGACTAGGGAACAGAGCAGACGAGCATTCATCAGGAGCCTCCTCCCTGCGCAATCGGCTCGCGATGATGCGAGGCGCAAACCTCCACCTGCGAGTGCTGTGCGATCAGGATCTAGGATGTCAGGACGGACGACGGTTAGCTGAGGAGTGTGGAGGGCGGCGCGCGCGCAGGAAGATTACAAGCGAGGGCTATACTTGCGAGGGGCACGGCGTGTTGTTCTGCAGTCCGGTCAGGATGCTTCGGAACGGGAAGGAGGTTGTGAGTCACAAACAGCGGATGGGCCAGCAGTGGCTTCACGAGCTTGCGTTCGGTGGCATCGTTCAGCAGGGAAAAGCTCAGTTCGGGATCAGCGTTCCAGGCATGTGGGCCTTCCGTCGAGAGGGCCGGCCCTGATTCTGCTTCCGGCGCATGGTGATATGCATTGCGATGGTCCCCAAATTCGCCTTCGAGGTCAGCCGAAAAGACGGTGTGTACGGAGGCGGCGTGGATGTGACCGGCTGCTCCATGATGGGGGTCGGTTTCGGGATGGATATGGAAGAGCGGGAATGCCAGGAGCCATGCGACCGCCCAAGCGCGGAGCATACGGTCGAGTCGGAGCAGGTTGCTGTAGGTGGTCTGCAGGCGCATAGGCTTCTAAGTAGACGCTATCACAGGGAAGTAAACACATCAAGATTCGGGGAGGAAACTGGATAAACTCTTACCGGTAGGTCACGGGCAACCAAGTCACCTGCCACAAGTGAGATCTTTTGGGTAAAGATGTGAGACTATGCTCTCGCAGTTGCTTTCTTCGATTCGGTGACCTCAACAACCACGTTGTGCATATATGCACGTTCGTGCATCGATGCACGCTGGATTTGGAAATCAAATCGATCACTGCGTCGGTTGCTGGTCACAATTCGAGGAATGTTGCGATCTTTTCCTGCTTCGCCTGCCAGGCTCTGTTCTTGCTGAAGAGTTCGAACGGGTTGGCAGTGCCTTGGTGAGCCTTGTGTGGGAGAGTCTCGTGTGATGAGTGCGATATTTCCTCTGGTCACGATCTTTGCGCCGCTTCTCGGGACGCTCCTGATTGCGTTGTTCTGGCGGGATCTTGGCGACCGGGTTGCGCGTCTCAGCATCGCTGCGCTCTGGTGTTCCGCCCTGGCCTCGCTTGGCACGCTGGCGGTGGTTCTGTCGGGGGACACGATCCGGCTGACCCTGGTAGGCACGTCATCAGGCGCCATGACCTACACGCTCTTGGTTGATCGTTTGGCCGCGGTGATGCTGGCCCTCATCAGTCTCGTGAGCTTGATCATTCATGTGTATTACGAGCGGTACATGGTCGGCGATGCGGGTTATGTCCGCTTCTTCGCGTTACTCGGTGCTCTTACGTTCGTGTTGTTGAGCCTGGTCAGCAGCGGCAACCTACTTTGGATGTTTGTCTGCTGGTACCTGGTGACCTGGCTACTGGCGATGTTGCTGGTGTGTAATCCTGCGAGTTCTGCAGCCAGGGATGCGGGGCAAAAGACCTTCTGGGTCCAGAGCCTCGGCGACGCGGCTTTTGCGGTGGCACTGCTGGTCCTGTACGGATCGTACGGGACGTGGGATATGACCGACCTTTTTGCCCGGTTGCAGGCAGTCCCGGCGCCGTTGACGATCTGGCCGGGCCTGCCATGGGACTGCGATGTGCCGACCGTCGTGACCCTGCTGCTGGTCCTCTCCGTCATGACGAAGTCGGCGCAATTTCCGTTTCATTTCTGGCTGATTGGTACGATCGAAGCGCCGACCCCTGTTTCGGCCCTGATGCACGCGGGGATTGTGAATGCCGGCGGTTTTCTAGTGAACCGATTGGCGCCGTTGTTCGGTCTCGCGCCGACGACGCTCCATCTGATGTTCGTCATCGGGGGCGTCACCGCCCTGATCGGCGCTACGGCGATGCTCACGCAGACCAGTGTGAAGCGCCGGCTCGTCTATTCCACCATGGGTCAGATGGGCTATATGGTGATGGAGTGTGGCTTGGGCGCCTTTGCCCTCGCCGTGTTCCACCTCTGTGCACATGGCTTGTTCAAGGCGACGCTGTTCCTCAATTCCGGCTCCATCATTCATAAGGCGCGGACGGAATATAAACTGCCTCCAGTCAGCCGCACGGCTGACGCACTTACCTTTTCACTCATGACCTGGACCACCGGATTGATTGCGACGTTGGTGCTGCCGCTGGTGATCCTGCTCGTCGTGCATGGCGTCGTCAGTATTCCCTTGCAGGATGCGCAAGGGGCGGTCATTTTTCTGTTTTTCGGATGGGTGACCACCTCGCAGGCCATGTTTACCTTGTATCGGTTGCACACCGGCGCCTCCTGGGCCGTGTCGCTGACCATGCTCGGAACCCTGGCATTCATCGGGCTCACGTACCTGTGGGCGGGTGAGGCGTTTACGCATCTTTTATATCCCAGCCCAGGAATGGCGGAGTCCTATCTGCGGGCGGCCGAATGGAATCGTTCCTTTTTCGAGGTCGTCATCGGGCTTACTGCGATTGTGATTGTCGGCGCCTGGGGCATGATTTATGGGAAGGCCAAAGGCGTCAGTCTTCTGATGCCGGCCTGGATCGAGATCTTGCGCGTCCGGGCCTACGTCACGTTCCTCAATGGCCTCTATGTTGAAGATCTCATTCGTATGATCGGCCGGATCGCGTATCGACGATAGTCCGGCTGAGAGCGGTCAGACCAAAACGGAGTGGTGGCATGGCGGTTGAGTCACGCACCTTCACAGATGCCGAGCGGATGGAGTTGCGCTCCCATGTGGAGTTGGCCGGGGAGGCGATTTCGTCCTACTGGCCCATGCGCACGTTTATTCACCACAATCCTCTGCATGGGCTGGAAGATCTTCCGTTCGATCAAGCCGTGAAGCGCGGTGAACAACTGCTCGGCGGAAAAGGCTATCTGCCAGGCGCCTTGTATCGCCGCTACTTCGAACAGGGGCGAATTTGTCAGGAGGACCTCACTGAGGTGCTCGCCCCGCTGGCCAGCGAGCGGCGGGTCCTGTTCGCGGGGCGCGCGGTTTCCCATCCGGAGGTGCTCCGGCTCTCGATGGTGCATGGGCTGGGTGAGGCGCTGCCGGGGCATGCCGATCTTTCCGTTCCAGCGGAGGACAACCTGGAGGAGCTGACCTCGTGGCTTGCAACGGTGGTGGGGCAGGCGAGAACCGGCCAGTCGGAGGCGTTGATGCTCCGAGAGCCCGTCGATCTGTTGTCTCACGAGACCCTCTCGACCTGGTGCGACCGCACGTTGGGAACATCGCTGGGTTCGGATATCAACGAGCAGATGATCAAATGGTGCGGCGCATTTCAGGATGAGGGGGAAGCATCTTGGACCATGCCGGATCGGCAGCAGACGTTTTATCGCGCCTGGAAACGTCTGGTACGGTATGACGCCAGCCTGAAGTTCTTGGGTGTGGCGGACGTTGCACAGAAGATTGATGCATTGGGCGACCGGCCGGAAGAAGCCGTGCTCGACAGTCTGACCGTGATGGGCATTCCGAAGGCCGCGTGGGAGTCGTATTTCGCCTTGCATCTGTCCGCCCTCCCCGGATGGACCGGGTATATCAAGTGGCGGTCTGAGGAGCAGCATCATCCCTGGCAGGCGCGTTATCCGGTCGATCTGGTGAAATACCTGGCGGTTCGGTTGTTTTATGAACGCGAATTCGTGGCGCTGCACTGTCGCCGGTTGCTGGACATCCCCGGCCACTATGATGCCATCCGGGCCTCTATCGGGCAGGCTCCCTACGGCCACTGGCTCCGGCGTCAATTGATGGAGGAAGCGTTGCCCCCTTCATTTGCCGCCGAGGCGCAGGAATGGAGCCGGCTTCATCGGACCGCTACGCCTGATGAGTGGAATGGTTTCGGAAAACAGATCTATGAACAGCCTGCCGGGTGGCGCGCCTCGGAAACCGTGAAGCACGATGTCCGACGGCTACTCGCCCTGTCGGTTGCGATAGGTGCCGATCCCGAACAGATCAGGGAAACGGCGCCTTCCGATGTGTCGACGATACTGAACTGGTTGGATGGATTTCCCGCGGGGCAGCAGAGTCAACGGTGGCTGG
>JACOEF010001010.1 GCA_024998705.1 Nitrospira sp. | reverse complement strand
AGTCAAACCGGACTCAACTTCGTCCACGATCAGTTCAACAGGCATCGACTGACCACCGTAAACCCTTGGGCCACCAATGATCTTCGCATTCGAGAAACCGTAGATAGCCGTCGCCACTTCCTTCGCGAGCCAACCGACATAATTGAATTCAGGCACCACAATCAACTTGGCTTTCCCGCAGAGTTTCCGCAACTCCTGAGTCGGGAACGGACGGAGCGATCGGATTTTGATCAGGCCGATCTTAATGCCTTTTTCAGCGCAAATACGTACGGCTTCGCGTGACTGCGCAGCGGCACTACCTGAAGCAATAATCACCGCTTCAGCATCGTCCACATTCTCTGCCGTCAACAATCCACCCATGTACTGATTGATGTACTTCCGGGATCGCTCCACAGCAGCCCACACTTCCTGCTGCCACACGGCGTGAATGTTATAGGCCATAAAATTGGACTTCTGAACCGGGGCGTCGCGGGAAAGTCGAGCCGGAGGATTTTCAGCATCAAGAACCGGCACAGCACCACGCCAGGGTTCGCGGGGCGGGAGCTTCATGCTGCGGTCCTGCATCCGAACATAACCTCTGGCATGCGTCACAAAGAACCCATCACAACATACACCGACGGGAAGGGTCACGTCGTTTTTCTCGCTGATGATAAAGCCAGCCAACGTGACATCATACATGTCCTGCTGATTTTCGGCATGGAACACAATCATGCCGCAATTAAGCAGGTACGAGACCTCAATATTGTCTGGCTGAATGGCCAATGGGGCGTTTACGACTCGGCAGGTGAACATGGCCACAACAGGGAGCCGATGTCCTGGCCAGGAAGCAATTCCTTCCAAACCTCTCAACGTTCCAGGCCCAGCGGTGGCGGTATAACAACGAACTCCCGCGCGTGAACCACCCGCGATCGCCGCCATGACACCGACCTCTTCTTCCCCGCGGTAATACTCCTTCACATAGCCTTCACCATACAGCACACCAACCAACTGCATGGTTTCACTCTGCGGGGTAATGGGGTACGCAATCGCAAGATCGACGTTTGACCGGCGGATCGCCTCTTTCGCAGCTTCGCTGCCGGTAATGAACTCCTTGGTACGAGGAGCTTCCAGGAACATATACTCGGGCGTGACAACTTTCTGCCGCTTAGCATCCGCATGCGGATCCTTCTTGGCTTCTGCCTTCGGAGCCGAGACACTTGTAGTAGGATCTCCCTGAGGATTAGTCTTTTGTTTCGGTTCCAATGCTTCACTCATCGTTGCACCTCTTGACTGTATCGCCTTAGCCTAAAACCTTAGCCCTCGCGCTTCATCTGCTCAGCTGAGTGGCCGAATGTGGCCGCGCTGCCTACGCCAGCAGCGGACGGCATGAAGGTCATAGGATTCGTATGCGTCTTTCCGCCATGGACCTTGGACTGAGTTCCGGTGAAGCGGACATTCTCGCCATTACCAGGAAGCTTGATGCCCATTTCCTCACGGACCTTCTTGAAGATTTGCGCGGTCTTCTTCAGCTTCAACGTATCCGAATCGCGAATGGTCAGCATGGCGTCCTCATGCCCCTGCTCGGCACAAATGGCCATGGTGCAGCAGTTCGTCCCTGCACGAATCATCTTCAGCGTCAGATTGGCATAGTGACAGTGAACACCAATGAAAATACAGGCCTCAATCTTGTTGCCCCAAATCGTAAGATTGGGGTGATTGGGATTGATGACCTCTTCCGGGTCGATCTTGGGGTACTTGGGGCGATAATCTGGCATGGGAATAATCATCACCTCAGGAATCTGAGCCGCAATTTCCAATACAGCCTTCGCCTTCTCAACAGCATGATTGTTCCACGCCCACAAGACGAGAGGTCCCGGGAAAATCGTGGCATTTGGGCTTGTCAGCATTTTCCGAGCCATCTCTTCGATCACGACATCTTCGTTCGGTTCCAGCAGCCCATAGTATAGT
>JACOEF010000611.1 GCA_024998705.1 Nitrospira sp. | reverse complement strand
GCCGCATGTTTCTCAAGGCGGCGTATGGGGTGGCCGGTGACGTGGTGCGAGTGCAAGGCCGTGATGTCTACGTGAACGATTGGAAAGTCGCAACCGTGAGTGAGCAAGATAAGTATAAGCAACGGATTGAGCCTGCGAGTTATCCGCCGGTGATTCCTGACGGCGCATACTATGTGGGACTGCCACATCCGAGATCGTTTGATAGTCGCGTGATTGGCTTGGTCGATGTCAAGGACATCAAGGGGGTGGTATGGCCAATTTTCTGAGACTCAG
>JACOEF010001009.1 GCA_024998705.1 Nitrospira sp. | reverse complement strand
CGTCAAACCTTCTCCACTCGTGATTGCGTTAGAGGATTTGGCCCCCGTCTGGTTACGGCATAATCAAGACTTTCGATCAGCTCATGGGAGTGGCTTGCGGCCTATTGGGACACCGGCGGTCACGATGGAGGAAGCCCTGGCGCCGGCAGGGGCGACCGTGGTCTCGGCGATCCTTCGTGGACGTGGGGAGGTGGCATCGCCTGGAAAGGAACCGGTTGTGGTGAGTGCAGTGCCAGCGGTGGTAGCGCCAAGGACGCCCATCACGAAACGCGCGGCCGCATCCAT
>JACOEF010000523.1 GCA_024998705.1 Nitrospira sp. | reverse complement strand
GTGGGGAGCGATCCGTTCGTGAGCCTGGTGCTAGGGTTCGGAACGGCGTATCCGGTGAGTACGCTGCCCGTAGGGGTGGCGTCGAATCCGGGAGTGTTCTTCGATTACATGATCACGGCGCGGTGGGAGAAGGGGTTGAACGGGAATTCGGAGGCGGTGGAGTTTGCGGCGCTGGTCCCGTCACCGGGTCCGGCGCTGCCGCCACCGGCGCCGGCGAACGTCTTCACTGAGCTGATGGGGCACGAGAGGCCAGTGGGATCGGACAGATCGTGGCAGGGGGCGGTGCGGATCAGCTGGGACCGACTGCCGTCCATGAATCTGTTGAGGGTTTCGAGTTTCGCGGCGGCGCGGGCGAGCGTGGCTCCGCCGGGCGGAGCGATAGCGTTAATGGAGGCAAGGCCGAGCGGCGGGTTCGTGCCGATCGCATCAAACAAGTCGAGGAACGATCTGGATCCTGAGGCCTGGCGGATGCACGCGGTGGCGCGGTCGATTTCGATTCCGAACAATCCAGGGACGAGGACGGTTAAGTGCGCGGCGGCGACGCAGAATCTGTACGGACTGTGGAGCCCGTGGTCGTCTCGGGACCACGTGGTGGCGCAGCCGGATCCGGATCTGGTGCGGATCGTGAACATGGATCTGAAACCGGTGGCTCCGGCGTCGGGAGCGGTGTGCGACGCGACGCTGGGGATCGAGTTCCTGTGGGACTGGCGGATCCGGGGGCCGAAGACAGTCCGGTTCGTGGCGAATCTGTATGCGATGCCGTTTCACGGAGCGCCGCCGGCGTCGAATGTTCCGGCGGCGGGCTTGCAAAAGTCGCTCGCGGGCGGAGCGGGCGTGCCGTACGAGATTGAGTTCACGGGCGATGTGCCGGGGCTGCCGAATGCACAGGATTCGGTGATCGCATTGAGCGCGGACGGCGACAAGCAGGTGGCGTTCGGGCCGCAGCAGGGGAACGAGACACGGCGGTACCGTGTGATGATCAAGGGATTTTCTCTGAACTACGCGGCGACAGGGCACATCGGGTGTGCGTTGTGGGCGCAGGCGGTGGAGCGGCTGGCTCCGCAGCGAGTGAGTCTGTGGTCTCCGCAGCCGAATCTCTGCACGGCGTCGGATCCGAGGCCCCCGGTGATACCCCCGGACATCGTAGATTTGGCGAGTTTGCCGGATGCGGCGGGGGAGTGTCACGCGCGGATCAGCTGGTCGAATGATCCGGGCGCCGTCGGGTATTTCATCTATGAGTCAACGGAGAGCAAGATTCTGGAGTCGAACAGCCTGCCGGAGGCGACGCCGAATCTGACGCTGAGCCAGAGGCTGACCCGGATCAAGAATGCGTTCAAGGCGAACCCGTCGCGTCGAGAGTTCACGAGGAGGAATGCGCGACTGATTCAAGCGACGAGCGCGGACGTGACGCTTCCGAAGGGAAGCACGTCGATCCACGTATACATCGTGATGGGGGTGAGTGCGGGGCAGGTGGAGGCGAAGTGGCCGTCGGGCCAGGATCCTGAGGATCAGTTGATTGCGGTAGCGGCTCCGCGGGTGATGGTTCCGACTGTTCCGACGTTGGAGGTGGCGCGGGTGCTGGACAAAAACGTGAACCCGAACGTATTCCGGGCGGCAGTGCTGGCGAACATGAGGAGCGGACCGCGCGTGCAGAAGGTGGAGTTGCACCGTGTGCGCGTGGATGACGCGGCAAGGGAGTTGAACACGATGGGGCCGCCTGTGCTGACTCTGGCGAACACGGGCGGCGGATGGACAGTGACGCGGGAACTGGATGGCGCGGGCGTGTCGCACATCTCGAAAGTGAGCGGGCAGGACACGCGGTCGGGCTCGTGGCGGCGAGTGTGGTACAGGGCGGTTGCCTGGTCGGAGGACGACCCGTTGCGAGGAGCGTTGCGCGGCAAGTCGTCTGCGAGCAACGCAGCGTGGATCGTAGTACCGCCCAACGCGCCGCCGAACCTTTCGGCGCTCACGCTGGACTGGCCGGGCGGTCCTCTGGAGGATGTTTTGGTGAAGTGGACGAGCACGGCTCCACTGAAAAAAACGCCGCTAGGACATCACCGGCTGGCCGTCGATGCGAGCGTTGTTGGGGTTGCCGGGGATCCGCCGTTGATCGAGGTGCTGACAAATCTGGAGGCGCTGCCGACGGCACAGCCGGGAGTCGGCAGTGGCGCGTGGAGAACCTCGTCGCCCCCGCCGGACGCGGTGCAGTACCGGGCGTTGATTAAGCGCGCGGCGGTGAACGACGTGATCAAGTTCGCGGTGCGGATCACGGATCCGATCGGGAGGATGACCGAGCGGATTCTGGAGATCCCGGCGGGGCCGGTCTTGCCGGCTCCGGACATTCAGAACGTGACGCTGGTGCAGGTGGCGAACGTGGGTCTGGTGTTGAGCTGGCAGAGTTCGGCTCCGGTGACCGCACCCCCGGCGGGTTCGTACATGCTGGGCCTGACAGTGACCCGGAAGCAGGTGGCGCAGCCGTTTCCGCCGTTGCGGCCGCCGGGGAGGCCGAGTCCAGGAGAAATCATTGTAGCGCCGCTGAAGCCGATCGTGATCAAGTTGGCGCTTGACGATATTCCGGTACAGTCGGGGCCGGGCTTTCCGCCGGGGAGCGAGCCGGTGGTGGTGAGGCGGCTGCAAGGCGGGGGAGCGAACAAGAGCTACGGAGCGCTGTGTCGTGTCGCGGCGACGCGGATAACGATCCGAATCACCTCGCCGGATGGGCGATTCGTGGAGCACATGGAGGAGGTGAGCTAGCCCATGGTGTCATTCCCAATCACGACCTTTACGCCGAATGCGGCGCAGCAGGAGTTGCAGAGCGATGGTCTGCAGACGCTGGGGCTAACGGCGGTGACGCTGGGGCCGCGGTGGTCGAGCGGCGCGGTGCAGTCGGGCGATTACGATCCGAACGCCTTGACGTTGAACATCACGAACGGGATCCGGTCACCCTGGAAGGGGATTCGCGAGTACTGTTACTCGCCGGCGCGAGCGACATTGGGCGCGGATTTGACGGCGGGGGCGACGACGGTGACGGTGAACGCGGGGCAGGGGAACGCGTTTCCGGCTCCGCAGGCTCCAGGGTCGGTGATTCTGGTGTTATCGAACAGTTCCGGGACAAAGCGTGAAGTCGTGAACTGCACGGCGCGGGCAGGGGACATGTTCACGATCCAGAGGGCTTGGGACAGTACGGCGGCACAGGCGTTCAGTTCGAGCGACCGCCTGGAGTTGAAGCTGACGGGCTCGAACCGGACACATGATTTCTTCAACGTGGACGGGGCGCCGCTGACGGGATCGGTAACGGCGATCCGGCTGCATCCGCAGGCGGCGATGCGGCTGGAGCGGTTGGCGTCGCAGAGGTTCGACGGCGGCAATCCGGTGGTGAGGCCGATTCCGGTGGCGATGGTGATCCGGGCGGCGGAAGGATTCCGGACGGCCCAGTGGTATGAGGCCGACGAGGCGCTATTCGATCCGAGCGGTCCGGCGTTGAACGGAGTCATCTCGTTCCACGACAACCGCGGGTTGATTGTGGATCCTTTGTACGTGGCGTCAATGCTGTCGGATCTGCTGACGCAGTTTCTGGGGCTGCTTGTGGCGAATGCGGGCGGTCCGGCGAACGGCGCGGGCGGAGTGACATCGATTTCGACGATGCTGGCGTCGGCGACGGTGCTGCACTTCGTGAGTCCGCACGGCGGCGCATATCAGGCGGCGCTACCGGGCACGACGATGGTGCTGGAAAACAATGCGGGAGTCGTGCAAGCGAATGTGCCGTCGAGCGGAGTGACGACGCTTCCGGCAAATCAGAGGATCAATGCGGCGGCGGGAGATCAGGGGCGGCTCCGCTGGGGTTTCGGGACGAACGGGACGCTGGCGCGGACGCCACTGACGCCGCCGGCCTTGCCGGGCGGAGTGACGATGCCGCGGCAGTTTCTCCGGGTGTGTGTCGTGGATACGCAGTGGCACCTGCTGGGCAACCGGACGAACGCGACGGTGTTGGGCGTGGGGCCGGACGACGAAGCGATTCCGGAGAGCCTGATGCCGAAGGTGCGGGACCAGGTGGTAATCGATTACCTGGTGGACGGACCGGACGTGCTGGGGGAAGGTTCGACTGTGCTGGCTAGGCCGAACCAGTCGATGGTGCTGATCGTTTCGCCGGAGATCGACGGGACGATGTCCGTGCCGGCACAGCGCGGCGCCAACGCGCATTGGCCGGCGTTTCCGGCTCCGAATACGAATGCGGGCTTTGCGACGACGATCGTCTCCCCGGCGCAGGGGATCCAGGCGGCGCTGAGCGGTACACAGGATGTGGTGGTGACGATCGCGGGAGGGGTTGCGCCGGACGGGGCGACGATCCGGATCTATCCGCGGGTGTTCGTGGAGATCCCGGCGATCACTGAGGAGCTGTCGTTCGAGCGCGGGGATGGCGCATCGGGGATCGTGAACGGCGCGAATCCGACGGCGATTTTGTTGAGAAATCCATTGAACCTCTTTCCAGGGCAGGCCATGCCGAATCCGGCGAATCTGGTGATGGACATCGTTGTGGCACCGCGCACGGGGACGTGGCGGATGTTTGGGAACATTGCGGTGACGATGTCGCAGGCGGCGGTGGCGGCTCCACCGGATTCGTTCACGAATCCGGGTGTCGTGCAGGCGCTCCCCGATATGGTGAAGTCGATCTGTCCGGTGCCGCTGTTTGGGATGACGCGGATCATTAATCCGGCACCGGGGGCTCCAGCGACGCCGATCGATCTGGTGAGGAAGCTGGCGTCGGAGGGGAGCCCGAGAGAGGGGCCGAGGCTGCCGACGATGGTGCGGTTTGAATCGGTGATAGTGACGGGGACGACGGGTCCGGCGGTGCCGAATCCGGCGGGGACGCTGCTTTGGGATGCAGTGATCTCGGGCGGTCGTTGGTCGAGAGAGACGAGATCGGCGCTGCACGCGGGAGGCAATCCGGGGAATCCGGGCGGGCCCGATGTGCACGCGCCGGGAGTGCGCGTGACGGGAGCGCTGGCGTGGGATGCAGCGCGTCACGCGGCGCGGCGGGTGCAGTCGGTGATTCCACTGCCGGGCGCGCCGACGCCGAGCTGGGTGGTGTTCATGGGCGGCAACAATTTCAACGAGCCCGTGGACAATACGCCGGCGAACACGGGGACGGGAGCGTTTCTACAGACGATCGCGGCGGTGTGCGAGACGCCGGAGTTGAGCGCGTTGAACGTGAACGTGCCGGCGGAGAACGTGACGGTGCAGCAGATCGTGAACGATGTGGCGAACCGGTTGAATGTGCCTCCGCCGAACGGGAATGTGCAGAACGGGGACCGGCTGATCAACGAGGTGCGGCGCGAGTTCTTCGTTTCGAAGAAGGGCTTGCGGGATGCGTTGTGGTCGCTGCGGCGGGCGATCCAGGAGGCGCGTGAGCTCGTGTATATCGAGTCGCCGGCGTTTTCGAGAACGGCGCGACCGGGCAGCACGCCGGAGGCTTGGAAGATAGATCTGGTGGCACTGCTGGCGGCGCGGATGCAGGCGTTTCCCTCGCTGCGAGTGATCATCTGCACGCCGAAGATCGCGGACTTCGCACCGAAGTACAAGGGATGGAACCGCAGGCATTATGCGGCTCGGCTGGAAGCGGTGGGAGACCTGCTGGCGGTGGCCCCCGATCGAGTGGTGGTGTTCCATCCGGTGGGATTCCCGGGGAGGACTGCGTTTATCCGGACGACGTCGGTCATCGTGGATGACGTGTATGCGCTGGTGGGAACGAGCCATTTCCGGCGACGCGGGATGACGTTTGACGGCGCGGCGGATGTGGTGTCGTTCGACCGGCAGTTCGAGAAGGGGTATTCGAAGAAGGTGCGGGAGTACCGGCGGGATTTGATGGCGGCGAAGCTGGCGGTACCGTTTCCGGCGCCGGGGACGATCCCGGTGGCGGAGTATATCCGGCTGGGGCGTCCGGCGGCGGCGTTTGATCTGATCAGTGATTTGCTGTCGCAGAACGGCCTGGGGCGGATATTGCCGCTGTGGCCGGGGCCATCGGATAATGCGGTGCTGCCGGCGACGGATGACATGGCGGATCCCGATGGAGCCAACGGTGCGACGTTCATTGCAACTCTTGCTAGCCTGTTGAGCGAGGCAGGGGACTGATTTGGTAAAATGTGGTAAGGCCGAACCAATTGTGCGTGGTACAGATGAGCGTCCATTCAAAGTAAACTATGCTTCCGGACCCGGGCTCCCCATCGGCAACCCACCGAGCCCCGGTATGAACAGTTTCTGATTGCGTTATGAGTTAAAAACGTCCTTCCAACGCCACAACTACATTTTTGCCCGGCGCATTAATTCCCGATCCATGCTCCCGGTAGGGTTGGTCAAACATATTCTCGAGCGTGCCATGAAGCGTCAGATATTGTGAGAGAATCCACCCAAGGCGGAGACTCGCTGTGGTCCATCCGGTCGTCCCATTGGGGTTGATTCGTGGATCGGTCAAGTCACGATTACTTAAGCGATCTTGCGGCGACGAGAAGCGAAAGAAGGGCTCAATCCACACTTTAGGCACCGAGCGGTAGAGCAAGCCTACTCGGCCATTCAAGGGGGGAATGCGATCGGCCGAGAGAACCTGACCTTGTGGAAGTGTTTCCCAGCCATAGGTGTAGGTCAGATTGCCGAAGACTTCTAGGTCAGCACTCACATAAATCCGGCCGCCTGCTTCGATTCCTGCGAGCTGGACACGATTGAGGTTGGCCGTTTGAATAATCTGCCTTCCTTCCGCGGTTCTGCCCCCCGTCAACTCCCCTTCAATCCTGTTCGGAATCAGAGTGTAAAAACCGAAGAGTTCGCCGGTAAAGCGATTGAAACGGACCTTTGTCCCGGCATCGAAGGACCACGCCTCCTCAGGTTTCAGGTTGGGATTCGGAATAGCAAATCTGTTCCCTGGTCGGGAACCCAAGGTAGACAGATCAAAGACGTTGGGGACTCGGAAACCTCGGCTCACATTGGTGACGAGATTGACTTCGGGGGTAAGGTGATACACAAGACCGACGTGACCCGTGGGAGCGAGGGGGTTTAATTGGGCGCCCACGTCTCGGTCGGCTTTCGGGATATCGATTTCAAAATAACTGAGTCGTCCTCCAACCACGGCAGTGAGTCGGGGATGTACCTTGATCTCCCCTTCGTCGTAGGCCCCAAAACTGTTCAGCGTTGACCCATCCGGGAACCGACTGGTCTGTGCCACTGTCTGCCCGCTCGTGATGTCCGTTCCCATGCTACGGCTCGAAATCGTGTCCAAATAGGCTTCCCCCCCATACGTGAGCGTCAGCCACTCAGATAAGACGGAGGTGAACTGAAAGGTGGCGCCAATCATGCGGCTTTTATTCCGCTCTCTGACCTCGATCGGACTCTCAAAATCTCGCGCGCGTCGATCATCACGAATCTCCTGTAGGCCGACGTTAAACTCGGCCCGGTCCACAAACGACATGGGCTGGAACACGCGATACCGCCCATGAATAAATAGTCGATCATTGGGTTGGAAGAGGAAGACGGAGGAGCTGGGTGTGGTTTGTCCATATCCCGGATTCAGCTCATCGTAACGCGGGGTCTTCGGCTGCTGCAGATACTGTACATTCAAGAGAAGGTCTTGCGCATTGCCCTCCACAAACACTTTGCTATCAAACGCATAGGACCTAAATCCGGATGGACGCTGAATCCCGATATCGCCACCTCCGCGCAAGTCGTCCGCCGCCTGATAGGTCAACCCGGTACTAAACGCAATGCCTTTCTTTCCAGACTCGACGGCGAGACGAGACACATAGCCCAAGTCCGCGCTGCTGAATTGCCCCCCTACCTTCCCTCTGGTCTGCCAGTCTTTAGAATCGAAGGTTGGGATCGGCGTCAGGATATTAATTACTCCGCCGATCGCATCACTGCCATAGAGTGTGGACCCGGATCCTCGGACCACCTCAATACTGTCGACGTTCTGCGGGTCAACCAGAGCGACGAATTGATTGGGTGAGGGGCGAAAAAATGCCGTATTGAGGCGCATGCCATCGACGAGCGTGAGGACGGAACTTCCGACGAGTCCTCGGATGATGGGATTTGCTTGACCGGGGGTGGTTCTTTGCACGAACACGCCTTCAGCACCTTCCAAGAGATCGGGCAGAATGGTAGGCGTGCGCCGGGCTATTTCGTCGCGGCTAACGATCGTGACATCCTGCGGGATGTCGAACGTTTTTCGCTTCTCACGCGTTGCCGAGATCGTGATTTCGTCTAACATTAGCACTTCACCGGATGAGTCGTGTGCCCCATCAGTCATTGACGGGGACATTTCATTGGTAGGTTGGGCGAGAAGACTTATGGGGACGAATAGAAAAGACAGAAACACGAAGAAGCTAAGCAGTGAAAGAAACTTCTTCGTAATGAACGCTCTCTTTAGATCGAGCACATAGGCTCCAAGTCTGGAGTGACTATAAGCGGTCCGCCTTCGTACCGATACCTTCCCCGAGTGTCAATACCAATTTAATGATGAGCACGCATATCTCAATTAATCTTCATAGGAATCGCGGTGGCACTCGCGGTAGGAGTCAGACTTTCAGAAAGTGGACAGTTCGTGTGTGAAGGCGTAATAGCAGCGGACGCTTAAATGCACGTATTTCCAGCTAGTTGTGGTTTGACTTCCTCTTGATGTTCCCCGACAATATGCTCGCCTTCCAAGCCGCAGTGGACGATGGGAATGAAACCTGGAGTAAGAATCCGAATGTCGAATTGTTGTCGGCAAACGTGCAGGCTGTGGTCATCGCGCGATCTTCTCGGCAACCTTCTCACAGGCAACTCCGGGGATTTCCTTGCCACAAATCTGCTCCTTCTGATTGTGGCTCAACCGAATGAGAGGCAAGGCGTGCCCCTCCTCTCACACACAAGATGTCTGGACTCTTCCATTGGAGCAAGTGGGACAGAGCCTTTTGATCTGCGCGAGGAGAGTACCCATCACCAAATCCGAACATTAGGAGAAGGGCGACCAACAGAGTACCTCAGGTTCATACCGATGGAGATGCACGATGAGCCGAACGTTTTGGGTCGCATTTTTCGTATTGGCAGCGAGTGGGAGTGTATTCTTCGGCATTCCCTTCAGCCAGAACGACTCGGGTCTTCACGTCGCTCAGGTCACCGCCACGGCGTCAGCAGATGCGCTGACATTTGTGCCGGAGCAAGGTCCTCGTTTTGCCGCACCCACCGGAGATGTGGTTGCTAACCCTGGAAGTTATGCGCTAGACCCATGGGTGGGAACTAAACTCCGATTCAACCGCGAAAACACCGCGCCGCTGGCGATAAACACGCTGAGTGAGCATCCGGATGTCATGCACGTGGTCCACTTTCCGCTCAACGGCCACGTGCTGGCCGCCGTCGGTTCACTCTCGGGCACTCAGTCACCTGACATAACCCATGCGGCCCCCTCCCCGGTTCAATTACATAAAGCGGTGAAGGTCCAGGCTAGTGGCACAGAAAAGCCGACCCTACGTACGGCAACGGTGCTGTTGCCTCGGCACCGCGATCCGATCCAAATTACCTATGAAGCGAGAGCTGGCCATGCCATTTTGCAAGAGGACATCGATCTGGGTCGGGAGAGCCAGCTCTGGCTCCTCGGTCGTCAGGGCTCCGTCTCTTGGATTGTCGGCGGCCTTGGGGGAATCCGGCAACCCTTGAGCGTGAAGGCAGGGTCATGGTGGCTCTGGCCGGGCGGCGTGGTGCCCTTCGAAATCGACGCAAATTCGATTCCGACCGGTCATAGGTTACGCACTGCTATTCAGGCTGCAATTGCGGATTGGAATCAGACCAATGTCCGCTTCGTACCACGAAACGGGGAGCCAGATTTTGTCGTCTTTGTCCGCGACCAGAGCATTCCGGGTTGTGGCCAGTCTATGGTCGGCCGGCAGGGCGTCAGACAAAGTATCCGACTCATAGCCGATGCGGATAGCAGTTGCGTAATCCACGAAATGGCACACGCCGTCGGTATCTTCCACGAGCAGTCGCGCATGGATCGTGATCGTTACGTGGAAGTTCTCTGGGACAACGTCACAGATGAAGCAAGGCACAATTTCGACAGGCATGTCAGTGATGGCATCGACCTCGGGCCCTACGATATGACGTCGAGGATGCATTACCGCACGGACAGCCTTTCAAAAAACGGCCTGCCGACATTGCGGAGTCGCATCCCCGGGCAGTCGATCAGCTCTAGCGTGACACTTTCGCCGGCCGATCTTGCCGGCCTCAATCAGCTCTATCCCCGGGTGGATTGCGCTCGGGTTCCCGTGCTCCACGAACATACAAACTTCGCCGGCCGGAGCGTTTCGCTCGAATGGTCGCAGCCGAATCTTGGCAACGAAAACTTCGTCGACAGAGGCTCCTCATTATGCGTTCCGATAGGATGGACGGTAACCTTGTATGCCGACTCCGACTATCGCGGAGAGGCGGTATCGATTCCGGGTCCCACGATGTATGTGGATCTGCATCGGGCTGGACCGAACGGCAAGAATTGGGGAGATCGGGTGAGTTCCGTGCGGGGAGAGGGCGTGCAGGCCAATCCGGCTCCGCCTGAGTGCGCAGCGACGCCGATCGTGGTCGAGCATGACCACTACGCTGGACGCCGCCTAGCGCTCACCAACAATGCTGCCACGCTGCACACCTGGTTCTTCGGCGACAATATCTCGTCTGTCTGCGTCCCCGTGGGCTGGACCCTGAGGCTGTACCAACACACCAGCTACAAGGGCGATGTGTTGACAGTCGACGGTCCGTTCAACCTACCCGATCTGAAACGGGAAAGCCCCGGTGGTCGAAGGTGGGGCGATCTGTTCAGTTCGGCAGAAGTCATGGGGCCAGCGACGGTGGCCAATCAGCCACCCCCAGCTTGTTCGAACACCCCGGTCCTCTTCGAGCACGATAATTACCGAGGCAGGCCTTTGACGCCCTGAACGACGTTCCCGATCTGAAACTCAAGGCCGTGACGTGTGACGGTGTAACTACGTATCAAAGTTCATTCAACGACAGGGCCTCATCCCTCTGCGTGCCGGCCGGCTGGACAATCACATTGTATGAGCATGTGAACTATGGCGGGAAGAGTTGGCGTTTCGCTGGTCCTCAAAATTGGGGAGACTTACACCGAAACGGCCCAAGTGGACAAGACTGGGGGGATAAGGTGAGTTCCGTCCGGGTACAGTTTCGTCCCGCTCCTCCCTCACCACTTGGTCCCAGCACCCAATTAGGAATTACAACGAGTCCAGTTCGTCCAAGTGTGCCCTCCGGGATCACTTCTAGCGCTACAGGCACCACGCCTTTCCTCGTACCCCAGGTAACCGAAAGCGATCCGTTTGTTAAGCTACGCGTGGAAAGGCCTTCTGCACCTGAAGAATCAAGCCACACAAATGCAAAATAGGAGACGCTCAGCGCATATCTAGGCGATGGTTCAGCTTTTCTACTATTGATGATCCGGGGAGATGCAAGAGGCTGAATTTATTCGAGCGTAGTGAATACCCGTAATTCGGCAGGTCACATCAGGACAACAATTGTCTAGGGAGGTAAAGATGCTGACCGCAACCCTAAGACGTAGTGCGCAGTTCATGATCCTCGCGGGCCTATACCTGTCGATCTTTGATAGTGCTCAGGCTCAAAATGGACCTCGTGCCGTCACCCTTCAGACCGTAAACGGCCAGTACGTGGTGGCGGTCGGCGGTGGCGGCGGTGCCGTCAATGCCACAGCATCGATTGTCGGCGTTGGGACTACCTTCACTTTGATCGATCTGAACGGCGGCACGCTCCGAAGCGGTGACAAGGTGCAGTTCCGGACGGAACGAGGAACTTATCTAGTCGCGGAAGGAGGCGGAGGTCGGGAGGTTAAGGCAGATCGGACGATCCCGAGCGACTGGGAGACCTTCACGATTTGGGAAGTGGGCGGTAGTATCTTCTCACAGACCATCGGCTACAACGACCCCTTCACGCTTCAAGCCCATAATGGTCAGTATGTCGTAGCCGAATCGGGAGGAGGAGCCGCTGTCAATGCCAGTCGGTCTGTGGCGGACGCCTGGGAGACGTTCCGGTTCCAGGGACCACCTATCGACGTGACCAATTGTCCCATCTGCAGCAACCAACTTGACTGGTACGAGAAGGGTTGGCAGGAATCGAGGTTATATTCCCATGATGTCGCCGCCTTGGACCCGGTGGGTCATCAAGTCGGCAAACAGGGCCTGACCCCCGCTGCATTGAAAAGGTCTGAGCTTTCGAGCAATCCTCTTTCGGGAGACTTCTGGAGGGGGGTGCGCGGTCAAAACTGGTATCTCCTCTCATGGGAAAAGCGCACAGTCTGTGGTGTAGTAGACGAGGCTACCGTGCATCCGGCCGTGGGAAGGGATGACCATCACGAGAAAGACATCAATATTGACCTCATACCAGACGATCACTACACCTGGGCTATCACCGATGCATGGTGCTGTGCCACTTTGGACCACGCTCTGAAGGATTGGCTTCTGTGTGACCCTAATCGTAGCGGCAAGAGGTGCACGTGTGATCCTAGTCGCAGCGAGGAGGGGGAGGGGTGCCTATCGGAACCCGATAAGGATCCCCGCCTTCTCGGTAGGCAGGTTAATGATACGTTTCGCCGTTACGCAATTGCCACCGAAGTAACACCTACAGAGGAGATGTGGAATAACCCCTGGTTTAAGATCGTGAGTGTGAAAAAACCGGGGCCTTTCGGCACTACCCTTTCCTCCGAAAGCTTGGAATCATCGTTCAACGGCAAAAGACTCTGCACATACGGCCCCTTCATCCGCGAAGAAAATCATGGGAACAAATCGGAAATCCATCCAGCTGAAATGTACTGGTGGCGTGAGGATCTCTCTCCCTCGAAAAAGCGTTATATGCTCATGCAAATCCAGGATGACTCGGAGCGCTTTAGTAAATGGGGGCATTTTTCAAAGGTAAACAGTGATGCCGATGGCGATGGTGTTTGGCAAAGGAATCCAGAGTATACCGATTGGTGGCGCCCCTGGGCGGCGCCTCCAATGGTCGGGCAGTTCCGCATTGCCTTTGAATCTGACCTCGATCTGCCGGATGGCCAGTTGCCAGTTTATACCATTGTAGAACGCGACCCTAAGCTGCCGCTTGCACACTTTCCCTCTCAGAACATGTCCCCGCACACGGACGATAGCGGTCCTGGAAGAGACCATGCCATCACCTACACCGTGACGAACAAGGTCGGTGTTCCTTTAAGAAAGATCACCGCACTGACAGTGAGAGAACGTGTTCGATACCCTGAGAAACTAGGGATCCGCATTCAAGAGATCTGCCGCGATCCTGTGACAAACAGGATTAGAGGATTCATATCGATCACGAGCGCGGTCAGCCGAGACGATGATGGGAAAGAAGGTTTCATGATTATGCAAGTGGACCAAACGACGGTCGGCGACCCGTGAGTTACCTGACACTCATCTAGCGTTCCATCGAACGATGAGAGGGGCTCCGGAAATTCGGACAGCGTGCTAAGTGGTAGCCTGGCTTCACTCAAGCCACGGCGGGGTGGTAAACCAAGGGAGCCAGGCCATGAAGCGGACGAGACGGAATCACGGAGCGACCTTTAAGGCCGAGGTGGCGTTGGCCGCGGTCAAAGGGGACAAGACGGTGGCCGAGTTGGCCGAGCAGTTCCAGGTGCATCCCACTCAGATTACGGATTAGAAGCAACAACTACTGGCCCGAGCGGCCGATGTGTTTGGCGGGCCGAAACCACCAACGGAGGCCCCAGATCTCAAGCCCCTGCACGCGAAGATCGGCCAGCTGATCTTGGAGCATGATTGTTTAGAAGGCGCGCTCACCAAGGCGGGCTTGCTGAGCGCAAAGCCATGATCGACCGGACTCACACATTATTGGTAGCGCGACAATGCCGGCTGCTGAGGCTGGCTCGGTCGACGGTGTACTACCAGCCGACGCCCGTCTCCGACACGGCACTGGCGCTCATGCGTCGGATCGATGCACCGGATCTGCAGTATCCGTTCGCTGGCGCCCGCATGCTGCGGGCTCTCTTACGGCAAGAGGGCCATGGGGTGGGACGGCGACAGGTCGCAACGCTAATGCGGCGGATGGGCATCATGGCGATCTATCGAAAGCCGCGCACCAGTCAACGCCATCCCATCCATCGGATCTACCCGTACCTGCTGCGTCAGCTGACGATCACGCGGCCTAACCACGTCTGGGCAGCTGATATTACGTACATACCAATGCGGCGGGGCTTCGTGTATCTGTGTGCCATTCTGGACTGGGCCAGTCGTCGGGTGTTGGCCTGTCGGCTGTCCAATACGTTGACGACGGGCTTTTGTCTCGCCGCCGTGCAAGAGGCGATCAGCCGGTATGGTGCACCGGAGATCTTCAACACGGACCAAGGCTGCCAGCTCACGAGCCAGGAATTCACCGGACTCCTGAACGACCACGGGATTCAGATCAGTATGGATGGGACGGTGGCGCGACAACGTCTTCGTCGAACGGTTGTGGCGGAGCCCCAAATATGATGAGGTCTATCTGTATGCCTACGAAACCGTCGCCGACGCTCAGCAGGGGGTGGGACGCTACCTGACCTTCTACAATCAACTCAGGCCGCATCGCGCGCTTGACGGCCGCACGCCCCGCGTGTACTGGGAACACCAGCCTGCACGGCCCATGGCCGCGTAGGTATCAATGGTCAGGCGCCACTTATGAACGGGCAGACACTGTCCAACCAACCGGAGCCACCTCTTTCAAAGACTGTTGTCTATATTCCTGACCTGTGAGTAAGGCGAGGGTCCTGGTCTAGTCTTGTCCAACTCGCAAGCAGAATCATCAAATTGACGTGATTGTAGCTGGAAACTATTCCCTTAGATTTACAACCCTGGAATCAAGGATCGGCCTCAACGGGCGGCAACGTTACGGTTTTTTGATCGCCCGCAAGAACGCAGCCTGAGTTTCCGCGAGGCTCACCGGCAAAAATGTGGAGGTCGAAGGGATGTGTGCGTCACGAATCTTGGCCTTCGGTTCTGTCTGAGCTGGCTCTCCTACACGTTTCGACCGCGAACGGCCCGCCCCATTGATGAGGCGAGCCAACGCCAACCGCTTGAAGTTGCGACCACGTTGATACGGGGGAAGACGAACGAGCCATCGAAACAGCCGCATATCCGCCGCCGACCTCTCTGAGAAATAGACTGTGACCCTAGGCATGCGGCGCCTTCTGTGCGGACGCGTTACCCTGTGGAATATCATCAGCCTCCTGATCCTGCGGCCGTGTCTGATCTGTGCTGGTGAGGCGGATGTATTCCAGGTAGCCGGCCGCATTGGTGAACTGACTCTCTGGGAGAATCGTGTAGTCATCTCGGAAGTGGCCGAGATAGGGAGCGAGGAGGGCTGATCCGCCACCACAGTACAGCAAGTGATCGACGCCTGGCGCGCCTTCTTTCCATAGCCGCGTCATCTCGGTGTGGAGCCTGGTGGCCAACGGTCGCACGTAATGTTGCACCAGCGTATCTAAGGCTTGCCGCTCGACCACGCCCCCTTTAATCTTGATCGGCTTGTCCTCGCGCAACGCCCAATCCACCTCGTAGGCATCGATCTGTCGCTGATGCTGAGAAGAAAGCTTTTGAGCGACTTGCGTATACACCTGTCCAACCCCTAACACGACTCCCGCCGATTCGTGATTCAGGTACTGTCCATCGGAGAAACAAATGAGTTCCGTAGTGCGGCTGCCGATATCGACCAAGGCCACTCGACCTTGCGCGAGCGCGGAGTTGGTGCTGATCGCGAGGCACAACGCGCCGAATCCCTGAGGCAGGACGGCCACGGCAGGCGCTTTGAGCGCTTTCCGGAAGACGTCGCTGATTTGCTGTTGGGCCCGCTGAGAGCCGAAGATATGCAGAGGAATGCCTGTCACGATGCGTGAGCCCGGCAGAACGAAGTTGGCGCCGGCATAGTGCAGCAGCGCTTTGTAGCGCGTCGTCATCCACCAGCCGTCATATTCCTCGCTAAAGCGAAACCCTCGGGACACTGCCGCCTGGCCCACAATATACTCCGCGCCCTCCAGTTTCACGGTCTCCTGCGGATCGGACAAGCTCAAGTCGATATTGGAGATCTCCGCCGGCGCCACCAGAGACGGGAACACATGCGCCTGGCCCTCTTGAGTCAGGATCTTCGTGTACCCATACCCGACGTCGATCGCGACCCAGGGAGCCGAGGACGCGGGGCGTTGCCGTCCACGAGACGCCTTCGGTTGTTCAACAGTCGCCTTGCTCATACACAGCCTCCGTTCGTCATGCGGTTCAGATTGGTCCCACTCAGCTAGGGATGTATTACTGGCTTCGTGGACCTCGAACGGGCTCGCACACCACCAAATCGATTTGTCATACATGTCAGACAAATAGGTAAGACATTCCGCTGTCATGCGTACGCACACCCAAACGGAAACGCCTTGGGTTCACCACGAGTTCACTGGATCAGCCCGACATCCATGACGATGTGGGGGAGTCAGGCCTCCCTAACACAGACAATGTCGTACACCTGTCAGACGGATGGCCGGTGAGTGCGTCTGGACAGGGCCTTGGTGCGTGTTGTCCTAAGGCCTTGCCCGACCGCTTCCAAGACTCCCTCGACGGATGCCTATCACGATCGTGCCAGCTGACAGCGGCGTACGCAATGGGAGCAGGGTGCGGCAGGACCGGCGCGTACGCATTTCGTATACCGGATGCATATATGGTGTCTTATATTGAGACTTGTCACCGTCTCCCCACTTGCCCCCTGACGGCCTTCTGCATCCGGTAATACCTCCCCCGGGAGGGCTTCTATGCCACGACAACGAGGGGGAGCATTACGCGAAGACTACATGAATCGGTTTTACGAGTTGTTGCACGAAGCGAGAGTCCGAGCGCCACGCTTGAGTGGCCTCTGGCTCAATATCCTGTTGGATGAAGATACGCCCAGGATCAAACGACGGTTTCGGGGGCTCGACCGTTATATCGAACAGATGATTCTCAAGTATCCGTCGTATTCGGCGCGGGC
>JACOEF010001008.1 GCA_024998705.1 Nitrospira sp. | reverse complement strand
TCGGAAGCATTACAACATCCACTTTGTCCGCATGCCGATCACCCTTGCCAAGAAGCAGGGGAAAGAGCCGGCCATGGTGGACAAGGATGGTCTGATCTACGTTCTTCACGAAGAAGAGCGTTTGACCAGAGCGAATGATGACCTGAAACTGCCCGCCGTGATCCGCGCCAACGTGTATGACTGCGTGGACTTGTTGTTGACCAGCGAGTGGGACGACGATGATTACACGAACTTCCAGTCGTCCAAGATCAACATCCATCCTCACTTCTTCCAGTTCGACACCGGGAACTCAGACGGTGTGATCTCCGGGATGGAATACGAAATGTCGGTCCGGCCGTTCACCAGGTGGGGGAAGAAGACCAAGCATGGATTGCCGGCACCGATGGTGGCGAAGCTCACCGGCGAAGTCAAAGCCGGCGCCAGTTCCATTAAGATCCAGATGGCGCCCGGCGCCACCGCGTTCCATGCCAACACCGAGTTGATGGTGGGCATGGATTGTTTGGAGAAGGGCAACGATCCGGCGGCGTCACTGCCGCGGGATAAGAGCTGTCAGGAAGTCGCCCGTATCAAGGAAATCAAGGGCGATATGGTGACGTTCTTCAAGCCACTGAAGCACCATCACCCGGCGGGCGATCTCGTGTCGCCGGAGTTTGTGCGGTATCGGTGGTGGGTGGACGTGGATATGGGAACCGTGTTCTGGCATGACCACGCGTTCTGCGCGACGACCTGGCCCCATGGCGGGTTCGGCGTGACGATCGTGGAGCCATTCGGATCCACCTATCATGATCCGAAGAACGGTAAGTTGGTGTATAGCGGTCCGATCGCGGACATTCACAGCAACGAGCCGATCGGTGCCGGTGTCAGCGGGAGCTTCCGTGAGTTGATGGTCTCCATCCAC
>JACOEF010000205.1 GCA_024998705.1 Nitrospira sp. | reverse complement strand
GTGTGAATTGCGCTGAGCACCTTCTTGACCTTTTCGGGCCGTTCCATGGCCTTGGCGACGAGAGATTGCTTCGTGCTCTGGATCGTCGATTTTTCGGTGCCCGGGCTGATGAGAGACGCCTCGTTAAGCACAAGCAGGCCGCTGCCGCGAAGGCAGGGGGGAGGCACCTCCTCTACCGTCACCGCACCGGACCGCTTATGCTGAAGAATTTGTTTCATGGTGTGAAGGAACGTGCGTTGGTATTGTCCTGCAAGTAACGGTTCCCATTCAACAGCTGCCGGACCTGTGTCCAAGCCCATACCGCTTTGTACATCGGCTGTTCGAACGATCAGACGAGTTTCTTCATCTCAGCCGGGCCGATCCCCGCCCGCCCCGCTTTGTTCAAAACCGTGCCAAGCACCGGGGTTGAGTGCTTCACCAACGACAACGCTCGTTCGACATCCTCGACTTTCGTCTGCCCTTCTTCGATGACCAACAGCAGCGCGTCGATATAGGGTGAAAAGGCCAGCACGTCGGATGTGTTTAGGAGCGGCGGCAGATCGAACATGATGATCCGCGAGTGGTAGCGATGTTTCAGTTCTTCCACCAAGGCAATCATCCTGGGAGAGGTCAAGGCCTCTGCTGAGTGTGGCACAGCTCGTCCGCCCGGAAGCAGCACAAACCGGCCGATGCCGGGATGGATCAACAGATCTTCCAGCGGGGTATCGTCGAGGAGATAGTTGGCCAACCCTTCGCTGGGGCCGAGATCGAACACTTCGTGGATGGTGGGACTCTGGAGATTGGCATCCACGAGCAAGACCGATTGGGTGACGTCCATCGCCAGGCTTACGGCAAGGTTTACTGCTGTGAGCGTTTTGCCCTCCCCCAGGCCGGGGCTGATCACGCCGATCACGTTCCAGCCTTTCTCGCGCATTCGATGAGTGATCTGAGTGCGAAGAATCTTGAAGGCATCGACGAACTGCCCGCCCCCAAAACCAGCAATGATGCGACGCTCCCGCAACACCGCTTCAGGAATGTGGAGCGACCGTGTCCGGGTGTAGACGATTTGAGCAGGAGCTGTTCGAGCGGACGGACCGCGGTTGACCCTGGACGCAGGACGATTCTGAGGCTGTTGCTGTTTGTATCGATCAAGCGCGGCTTGAAACCATTCCATGGCAATCCCCTTTAGTTCGTCCTTCGTGAAACGTTCCGACGATCGTGCATCACCTGTGACACCTGACCACGATCATTCCACGCCGAACCGCTTCAGCGTTGCGTACCAGAGCACATCCAAGGGAGTCCAGAAGAGATGACTCACGAGTAGAAGCAAGACCAGGGCCCCTAAGCTTGCGGTACGAATCATTCTCCTGCGTTTCAACGCGCGAGCGAGGTCTTCCCTGTTCGGCATATAGGGAATGACAGCCAACGGGAAGGCCTGCGTCAATCGAACCACTTGTTCCGGCGTGCGAATCGAGCGGTCGAGGTGCTCCGCGACTGCCGCGCTTCCTGCGCCGCCCGCTAACGCCAGGATGAACCCCAACAATACAATGGCCTTCCGGTTCGGTTTTTCAGGTGACTCCGGCATCCCCGGCGGATCGATGAGCGAAAATCGTTCGCCTTTCCGTTGCACCTCGAGGCCTTCCGACACCTTGGCTTCCAGGAGTCGCGAGCGAATGTCCTGGTACTTTTGAGCTGAGGTGTCGCGGTCGCGCGCGAGAACGAGATAGTCTGGCTCCAGTTCGGGTGTCCGCTCAATGCGTTTGGCATAATCCTGGAGGCGCCGCTTGATGGTCGTGCGGCTGGTTTTCAGCGCTTCCAGCGAAGAATTCACCGAATTGAGTTGCGCCTGAATATTGATGTAGGCCGGATTCTCAGGTCGTTGCATTGGATTATTACCTGGAGTGGTCCCGATCCGGCTGAGCTCCCGCTCGAGCGCCCCGATGGTTCGGGTGGCCTGAAGCACGTCGGGGTGGTCCTTCCCGAGACGGTCGGCGAGTGTGGCCTGCCTGGCTCGCGCATCGATCAATTGCTTGGCGATCTCCTGGGTTTCCGGATTCGCGCCGGTTTCCTTCTCCAGTGCGGAGATTTCCTGCTTCATCTTGATCACGTCCGGATGATCGGGGGAAAGGTTGGCGCTCGCACCGGCATATTCGGCCCGGAGCCCGCTTAACCGCTCCACGCTATCGAGGATACGTTCTCCGGTGACGGACAGGATGGGCGTATTCGGTTTGATCGTCGCCAATTCTCCATCGAGATACGACTTTCGCTCCTCAAGGCTGCGGATCTGTTGATCGAGGTCCATCAGCTCACGGTCCGCCTGGTTCATCATTTGGAGATTCAACGGCATTAACTCGGGCAACGCGCCGCTCGCCCGCTGTTTGAACTTGGCGAGTTTGGCTTCCACTTCCTCGATATGCGCCGCAAGGCCCTCCGCCTCCTGTTTGAGGAAGGTGGTGGTCTCCTGCGCCTGCCGTTCACGGCTCTTGAGATTCTCACCGAGAAACAGACTGGTCAGCTCATTCGCCACGCGTTGGGCTGTGTCAGGCGATCCGCTATTATAAGAAACGGTGAACGCGATGGTTGCCTTGGTGGCATGTTGGGTCCGTTTGTCGATGACGTCTGCACTGATCACCTCCACTTCGATATCCTTGATAAAGCGCTTAACAACCTCTTCGGTGGGGTTGTCACGTCTCATGTCTGGATACAGATTGTACTGTTCCACGACCTTCCAGAGACTGGAACGACTCATGACCTGCTGCTTGATCATTTCAATCCGTTGGTCGGCATAACTCGTGATGGTGCTGTGGACCAATTCTGCCGGAACCTCCTGCTCTTCGATAAGAATGGTAGCGGTGGACTTAAAGGTTGGAGGCCAGAGGACTGCCGCGGCCAGGCTAAGACACAGGAGGATCCCTCCTGCGAGGAACACAACGGCTCTTCGGCGCTTGAATATCGCAAGGTAGTCTCCGAGATTGATTGCAGATTCTGGTTCTTGGGATTGCGGCTGACCTGCCATGGAATGTCCTCTTTCCTAATCCTCAAGCCTAATTCGAGATGGCTAGTTTCGGCGGATAATAAGTCAACATGAACATGAGGGTATTCGACATGACCGGTTCGTTCAAGGTCTCCAAATCGCGCCAGCGATAACCGTAGGAGGCTTCGGCCCTCCACCATTCCGAAAAGTGCCAGGCCAGCTTCGGTGTGAGGTAAAATAGTTGCTGCGTTGGAAGTGTGCCGCCTCGAGCCTGACTGGTCACCCCTGACACCATATACCCTGAAGCATCCAAGGAAGCCGTCAAGGTGTCGGTGAGGTTATAAGAGGTAAATGCTCCAATACGATCAGTCTGGAGTAGGAGGCCAAATCCGCTGGGAAAGATATCGCGGGTCACGCTCAGTTGCAGGCTCGCTCGCTCGAACTGTTGCGTCAGACTTGCCCCGTATATCCAGATCGTGTCTTTTGTCGTCTGACTAAACCCGCCGCCCTGGTTCGTGGAACTCACAAATCGTGGTCCACCATAGGCTGTGGCCTTCAACCCCTCCGTAAAGATGTGAGTGACAGTCAACATGGCTCCCGGGTAATAGGCCCTAAGTCCAAAAGGAGCATTGGTCGTATGGAAGTTGGTGTAAGTTGCAGCTATTTGCACATCATCACGTTCCGTCACGTGATAGAGGAACCCGGCCGTTCCTCCGAACACCTGATAGTCGACCAGCCCGAGACGGAGGCCGTCTTGATAACTCGCATCACTGAACTGGAATGTGCTTTGAAAACCAAACTTTTCAGTGATCATTCTTGTCCAACTCGGATTCACATTCCACAGGTTTCGTTGGGTGAATCGTAACACGATGCCGGTCGTCAATAATTCCCCCATCAAAGTGTTGTCCCTGGTGAATCCGCCGGTGAATCCCCATTCATCTCGCTCTGTCCGGTACTTCATCGTCAACGGCAAGAATACATTCGTGAATCGGTTGGGCTCGCCACCATAATAGTCCACGAAGTCCAGCGCTGCTCTCCCACTCACCTCAAGTCGTTCTGTTTTTCCTGCAAACTCCGCCGCAGGAGAGATCCAATAACCATAGGTTGGATCATGCGGAAACGGAGTCAGCAACAGATTGTTATTGTAATACGCCTTGGTGCTCATCGAGGGCGTCAGAGACCATTCGGCCGCGAGACAGGGAGCGGTGATGGTCAAGACGAGAGCCACAATCGAAAAATAAGACAGGTGCCTTTTGGCCTGCCCACCTCTCAATGCTCTCATGCAAGTGAGCGACAACTTCACGAGTTACGGCACCATCACGACGTCGCCGCGCTGTAAGATGATATTCTGCTCCAGATCGATACCTTTTCGCACATCACCGTAACGAAACGGAAAGGTCTGCTGCTGCCCCATGACGCGGCGCACGACCTTGATGTCGTTTTCTGCCGCAAAGGGTGTCAATCCTCCCGCGAGGCTCAAGGCTTGGAGGACATCGGTATAGTGGCCGACCAGGAATTCGCCGGGTTTCGCCACTCTCCCGACGACATACACCTTATAACTCAACGGTTTGATGACGGCCACCGTGATGTTGACCGCGGGAATATATTTGATCAATCGTTTGGCGAGGTCTATGCGCAGCTCCTCCACCGTTCGCCCTTCAGCCGCCACATCTCCGACCAGGGGAAAGGAAATCATGCCATCCGGCCGGACGACGACCTCTCTAGTCAAGTGCTCGTCTTTCCAGACGGAAATGAGGAGCACATCTTCCGGGCCGAGCTGATACCCCTGGTCGGCATTCGGTGCCTCCTGAGATGGGCTGCGCACATCAGCGTATTGGCAGCTCACGGTGGAGGTTAGCCACAGCCCTATGATCAATCCGAACGCGATTCTCTGAACGATCTGAAAACTGCACGGCATGGTTTACGACTCCTATCCGCTCGTCCGGGCGAGCAACTGTTGCGCTTCACGTCGGCCTTGGAATTGTTCTGTGCTCTTCAGCGCTTTCGCCAGATACCCCTTGGCTTCGACATTCCGGCCTGACTGATAGAGTGCCGCGCCGAGGTGATAATTGAGGACCGGGAGGTCCGGGGCCTTCACAATCGCTTGCCGCATGATGCGAAGTGCATCTTCGAGATGCCCCATCTTTAGCCGCACCCATGCCAGCGTATCGAGAAACAGCGGGTGTGGAGCCTCTCTTTCGAATTCACGGCTCAATAAAAAGGCACGCTCCAAGTTCGGTGCGTCGCTTTTGTGATCCGCCAGCAACGACGCGAGATTGTTCGCTGAAAAAACATTGCGCGGATTCATACGCAGCACGGCGTCATAGGCCATGATGGCTTCATCGACCTGTCCTTAGCTTGCCAACACCGATGCGAGCAACATGTGCAACTCTTCACTGGCCGGGTTTGGGGCCAAGCCTTCTTTCAACGTTCGAATCGCGCTGTCCGCCTGTCCCTGTGAAAGCGAGAGAGTCGCTGAGTCAAGCCACGGAGTGACCCAGGTCGGATTGATCCTGGTCGCTTCATTAAAGTGGGCCCTGGCCGAATCCTGTCGTCCGATGAGGGACAACACCTCTCCCATCAAGCCATGGGCGTACGGATGATTGGGATGGGCGGCGATGATGTCCTCCAGTCGGCGTTTCGCGCGCTCAGGCTGTTTCTTGTGAAGATCGAGCTGGACGACGGCTACCAGGGGGGCCTGCGCATCGACCGTCAGTGTCACCGCTCGCTCATAGGCGGCGATGGCATGGGCAAAGTCCTTTTGACTCTCGTATAACCTACCCTCCGCCATCAGGAGAGCGGTGCTGTCTCCCTCCAATTGCCGCAGACGGCTCAGAATCGACGCGGCATGATTCCAATCGCCGGCCGCAAGGTCCAAGCTAAACAAGAGCTCCATCGCCTGCCGATGGTCGGGGTGAGAGTGCAGTATGGTTTTCAAGCGCGCTCTGGCGCGTTGCGGTTGCCCGCTCCGATTTTCCATTCTCACCAGCGCCAATTCCGCCTCTACCAGTCCGGGTTGGAGCGCCACGGCCCGTTCGAAACTTTCACGGGCCAACGCCGAGTCCCCCGTCATGAGATACGCTTGGCCGAGGAGGTGCTGCACATGGGCAAGTTCCGGCTGATCACGAAGGACTGTTCGAAATGCCTGCACCGCATCCTTCCCGTTTCGTCCGGTCAAAGACACTTTGCCTTGCAGGATCAATCCTTGGGCTGAACGGGGATTCTGCCGCAACACTTCCGACAGTCGTCGCTCGGCTTCCGCCTGACGCCCGACGTTGAAGTCGAGTTGCGCGATTTTGACCTGGGCATCCAACCCCGCCGGCTTCTGGTCGTAGTCCTTCGCAAGCGTTTCATAAACCCGCTTCGCTTCCGCGAGATCTTTATGGGACTCATACAGCGCGGCTAGTGCGAACGG
>JACOEF010000610.1 GCA_024998705.1 Nitrospira sp. | reverse complement strand
CCGACATGCATCCATTGGGCGATCAATTGTGCTTGACGATCTGCAATGGCACGCAGCCATTCGACATACCGATCCGGATGATTGAACAGTTCAGAATCATGTCGTCGGATTGCGTAGTCTGCGAGCTGTTGCACCTGATCAAACTCTCCACGGGCCGCAAAAAACTCAAATGTACCGATCCGCAAATGGCTCGCTGCTACACGCGTCAAAACAGCGCCAGGCAACGGTGTGTCCCGATAGGCGATTGTCCCAGTGCCGACCGCTGCCAAGGCGCGCGTGGTGGGGATCCCTAGAGCATGCATGGCTTCCCCAATCAGGTACTCCCGAAGGACCGGACCTATTGCCGCCCGTCCGTCCCCTCCCCGTGAAAAGGGCGTTGGCCCTGAACCCTTCAGTGCAATATCATATCGACGCGCTAGGCGGTCCACGATCTCGCCGAGGAGGAGCGCACGGCCGTCTCCCAGTGTCGGAGAGAATACCCCGAACTGGTGTCCGGCATATGCCTGAGCCAACGGAAAACATCCGGGTAATTGTG
>JACOEF010001007.1 GCA_024998705.1 Nitrospira sp. | reverse complement strand
CGGCCTGACCGGAATGGCTCTTGGTGTCGATCAAGCCTTCGCCGAGGCCTGTCTCACCACTCAGACTCCCTTTGTGGCCTATATTCCGTTTCCCGGCCATGCCAGCCGATGGCCGAAACAGAGCCAAACCCGCTATGAGGAACTCCTCCGCCTCGCGATGGACCGCCTGATCGTCTGTCACACAACCAAAACCGACGCGGAAGTTCGAGAAGCCCTGATGGCCCGGAACAGTCGGCTGGTCACTGATGCTCATGCTGCGATCGCAGTATGGGATGGTTCGGCCG
>JACOEF010000421.1 GCA_024998705.1 Nitrospira sp. | reverse complement strand
TCCCGTCGGGAAATGCGTCAGGGCTGAAACTAACTGAAGAAAACCGAATAGGCAAGCAAAAATTTTGCTCGTTCCAGGTACCATGCGTAAGGAGTTGTCCCGTAAAAACGCGAGGGGAAAAATTTTCCGACTGTAGGGGATAGGCACCTCTGTGTTCAAAAGCGACACCACTCATGTGTATGGCTGCATGTCCTGAGGAGGATTTGTGGAGCATGGAGGTGTTCTCCAAATCGTATCACCGGCTAGGGCCGAAAAAGTTGTTGACCGCACTTCACAGGTAGGATATCAGTGGGCGCGCAATTCCGGTGGGATACGTAAATTGAAAGAGAAAGAGATTGTGATGACCGTGGTCTTGCCCAGGGTGGTAAAGGGAGTTCTGACGATATGATCGCACGTCGATATCTGGTCTGTGCGGTAATCGGACTCCTGGTGAGCTGCGCGGCACTGCCGGTCAGGGCCGAGGTTGCGCCTGCCCCGTCCTCCTCCATCGTCCGCGTCGACATCGGCTTATCGGAATGGTTCAGTCAGGGGGAGACCCAGTGGAGTCACAATGCGTCGGCGCTCGATCCTAACCTTGGGAACCCGCGTTCCAAACTTCAGTACAAGGATACCGGCACCAACATCACCGAAATCACCGGTCATGTGAAGTTGAAGAACAAGGTCTTTTTTCGCGGTGCCTTCGGGTATGGTTCGATCGGAGGAGGACGACTCACGGACGATGACTTCTTGAGCGCGCAGGGGGCTGCAGCGCAAGGGGCCACCGTCAGCGGGGAACATCGATTCTCGCGCACCTACAGCGACATCGGTGGGGACAATCTCTGGTATCTCAACGGCGATATCGGCATGACCACGCACACGTTCCCTGAAAATACGGGGAGCCTGGCCATGTTTGTGGGGTTGCAGTATTGGCGGGAGCGGCACGTGGCAAACGGGGTCGCGCAAGCCGAATGCACCACCGCATCCTCTCCAAACCAAGATTTTCGTTGTTCACCAGCCGGTACGGTCGGGTTTCGAAATCAGTCGGTCATCACCAATACGTCCACCTGGTTGTCAGGCCGGTTCGGCGGTGAGGTTGAGTATCGGGTCGATAAGCGCATCAGCATTGAGGCCAAAATAGCGATGCTCTTGTCCTATTTGAACAATGAGGATGTGCATCACCTCAGAACCGATCTCGCGCAGGATCCGAGCTTCAGAATGACGGGTTTTGGCCTGGGTACCAATTCGGATATCAATCTGCGCATAAGAATCTGGGACCGACTCTACCTGACAGGCGGGTATCGCGTGTTCTGGAACCGCGTGCTCGCCGGTGATCAGTGGAAACTCTACGGCTCCGACGGCTCGTCGGCTACCGCCTCTCTGAACCAATTTCAAACTCTTCGGCACGGGCCCACCATCGGACTGACGTATTCGTTCTAGCCGTTGTCAGGTGTTTTCCTCGTTTTGAGCTAGACCACCTACACGTCAGTTG
The DNA here is from genome assembly GCA_024998705.1 of Nitrospira sp. Classification (GTDB taxonomy): domain Bacteria; phylum Nitrospirota; class Nitrospiria; order Nitrospirales; family Nitrospiraceae; genus Nitrospira_A. Next base: position 5,568 of record JACOEF010000421.1, on the reverse strand, counting down.
GCATTGTGTGTGTACGCGTCGTTCGTCTCTCGTATCTCGTCGTTCGTATGAATGGAAACAGGGGAGTTAGGATACTCTCCTGTTCGCGAGAGACGTTTCACGCTTCACGAGCGACGGCATTCGGCACTGGCGCTTAGCGTGAGCGAGATGCACCGGTTTCTTCTACGTATTCAGCGAAGAGCCGTTTGGCTTCGGGATGAAGAAGGTGCGGCTGACCGTAGGGGATTCCGGCGGTCCGGAAGAGGGGCGTCAGCTTTTCGTTCGGGTGGAGGTAGCCGGCTCGGAGGGGGACCGATCGCTTGGTATGGCGGATGAGCGCACAGGGATTCGGACGGATGGCGGTCAGCCAATCCGCGATATCTTGCGGATTGCCGATTGAGGCGGACAACAGCAGCAGGCGAGCCTGCGACGGACAGAAAATCAAGGTTTCCTCCCACACCACCCCGCGTTCCGGATCGGCGAGGTATTGAGATTCATCCATGATCACCAGTCCCAAGGTATCGAGGCGGACGTCGATTTCGCCTCCCGCGGCATCGTAGAGGAGATTTCGCAAAATCTCCGTAGTCATGATGAGCAGCGGTGCCTGGGCATGTTCCCGGCGGTCTCCGGTGAGAATCCCGACTTGGCCCGGACCGAACAATCGTGAGAACTCGGTGAATTTCGTGTTGGAGAGGGCTTTGAGGGGCGACGTGTAAATGACGGTGCGATTCTCCTGCATCGCCCGCTTCGTCGCCTCGATGGCGACATACGTTTTTCCGCTGCCGGTGGGGACGCTCACAACCACGTCGGTGTCGGCCAGTCGAGCAAGGGCATCCACCTGCCAGGCATCCGGCACAAACGGCTGTGCCTGCGGGATGCCGATGCCCGACAACCATTCACGCAGCGAGACCGGCGGTTCATGGTGACCATGGTCATCCGCCCGATGCGGGCGGGCTGAGACGGGGGATGTGGCTGGTCTTGTGGGCGCCTTCGGCTTTGGCGGTGGCTCAACGGGCCTCGCCTGGTGACGGGGTGATTGTTCCTCGATGAGGGCAGCCAGATCGGATTCGAGTCCGGGTCGATTTTCAGCCGAAGCCTGTAGGAGCAGATCGACGAGCTTACGTTTGCCGGAACGAAAATGCCGACTGATGCGTCCCCGGGCCAATCGGTGCAGGAGGGAGACCGGTTGTTGCATCAAGAGTTGTTCGAGCTCGTGCGTCGTCATGAGACCCCCGTGAAGCGTGAAGCGTGAAGCGTGAAGCGTGCGAATGCGCGCCTGGGCGAGAATCCCTTTGCGAAGGACGCTTCACGAATGACGAATGACGCACTCATGGCAGCTCCTCCAAGACGCCTCGGCGCATCGCCGCGATGGCTTTCTCCGCCGATTCTGCCAATGAAGGATGGGTGCTTTTGAGCGTCTTGAGCTGAGATAGAAATTCGATTGTGCGTGCGAACAAGCGGAACATGTCGCCCTCGGCCATCGTGGTCAGCCGGGCCAGGCCGATCCAGGTCAGCGTTTGGTCCGCCACCCATCGTTCGGTGAGGGCGGCGACATCGGCACGGAGCATCGGCGGCGCCTCGTGCGGCGCGAGACTTTCTGCCAGCTTGCGGACCTGGAACAGAAGGGTGACCAGACCGGCGCTGCCGCGCGGAAACGAGCCTGGACGATCGTCGTCATGCGCGATGCTGGCCATCACGGCGGCGAGCAGAGGCGGATCGATGGCGCCGAAGGCCTCAGCTCGGATCAGTTCCGTGATCAGGAGAGAATGGTCGATGCGAATCAATCGCGCCCACTCGCCGTCGGCGGTGAGCTGGGCCGTGGCGTTGAGATAGCCGAAGCGCTCGAGGATATCGATGCGTTCTTGAAACCGGTGCCATAAGCTGGTCTGCAGCGCTTGAATCGATTTCATGTGCCGTTGGATTTCCTGGCGGACCCGGGAAGCTCTGGGGAAATCGCGCTGACAGGCCTGGCGGGAAGGACAGGTGGGGCAGGCGAAGTCGCCCAGCGTTTGAATGATCGAGCTGTCGAGCGGAATCTCTTCGTTCTGATGAGTCAGAATCGGCAGAATCGGGAGCCGCGGCGGCAGGTCCAGCAGGTGATGTGTCAGCTGCTCCAATGTTTGCGGGGTGCACCAGGGATAGGCGGACGTTTCTTCCCAGTCGAACGTGCGATCAAACACCTGCGTCACGATCGAGGCGGGGCATTCGTTGAGGGACCCGCCGTCCCGCAGCAAGGTCACCATCGGCGCATGCTGGCCCTTGCTTCGATATTGGCGCAGGATGATCCCGCGTCCCCGGATCAGCCCCACGACGCGTCCGGGCGTGAGAAAATGCAGGCGTGCGGCGACATCGGGTGATTCCTGTCTGGTCGACGGGCCACGAGGTTTTTTTCGTTTCCGAGCCTGATCAAACACTTGCCACTGTGTGATCCAGTCCGAACAGACTCGCGGACCAAAGGGTTCCATTTCAGCGCGCAGTCCATCGAGTTTGGTTTCCAGCACGGCTGTGCGCTGATTCAACTGAAACTGGGCGAAGCTTTTCGCGAGAATGGACTGGATCTGTTCGCGCGGGTGGGCTTTGAGCAGGTTCAGCACCATCGGGTAACTGATGACGAATTGGCTGTGAATCGCCTCCGGTTGTCCCGTGAGCCCTTTGGTCAGAACGGTGAGATCGATATAGGGTGACGGGGTGATGACGGCGAATCCGACCAGGTCTTTGCCGCGGCGACCGGCCCGGCCGGCCAGTTGCTGGATCTCGCTGGCAGTCAAGTCGGTGAAGTCGCGCGCCTTGCGGATGCTGGATTGTGTCACAACCACTGTGCGAGCGGGAAAGTCGACTCCGGCGGCGAGGGTGGTGGTGGCGAAGACGGCATCCAGAGACCCTGTGCGCATGAGTTCTTCGACGGCGATCTTCCAGGAGGGGAGATGGCCCGCATGATGTGCCGCCACGCCGATGCGCTGGACGGTGTCGAGCAGCGGGTGTTCCGCAATGCTGGGGAACTGTTCGGTCACCTGTGTCAGGACGCGGGCAATCTGTTCCTGTTGCGTCTTGGGCAGGGTGACCTGGCTGCGCTCGAACGACTGCATCGCTTCGTCGCAGGCCCGTCTCGATGTGAGAAAGATAATCGCAGGAGTGAGATTTCTTTGGCGGAGCGTCGCGACCAGATCAACCGGATGAATCGACGGCGGCATGCAGTTTCATTCCCTTTGAGATGACCACCAATCCGGAGTCGGTGACTTTGAAACGTTGACGATCTGCGACCGGGTCGAAGCCGATCACGGTTTTGGGCGGAATGATCACGTCCTTGTCGATGATCGCGCGTCTGATGCGGGCATGTTCGCCGATCACCACGTTCTCCATCACGACGGACTCGCGCACGTCGGCATGGTCGTGGACCCGGACGTTCGGCGAGAGCACCGAGTTCTGCACACGGCCGCCGGAAATGATGCAGCCGCCGCACACGATGGAATCCAGCGCCACGCCCATGCGGCCTCCCTGAAAATCCTGGGTAAAGACGAACTTGGCGGGCGGGAATTGTCCCTGGTAGGTGCGGATCGGCCATTCCTGATCGTAGAGGTTGAACAGCGGATCGACGGCGACGAGGTCCATGTTGGCTTCCCAGTAGGCATCGAGTGTTCCGATGTCCCGCCAGTACTTCACGGCTTTTTTATTTTCGTCCTGGAACTTGAACGCATAGACGCGCTGCTCTTTAATCATACGCGGAATGATGTTCTTGCCGAAGTCGTGCTTGGTGCCCTCTTTGGCGTCCCGGATCAGCTGCTCCCGCACGACATCGGTGCGGAACAAGTAGATACCCATCGAGACGAATGCCTGGGTCGGGTCGCCGGGAATGTGCATCGGCTTCTCCGGCTTTTCGTCGAAGCTCAGGATCCGCCGGTCTTCATCGACGGCGATGACGCCGAACCGATTGGCATCCGCCAGGGGCGTTTCGATCGCGCCGACCACTGCGTCCGCCTGCTTTTCGATCAGCAGGTTGTACATGTCGGCGTAGTTCATCTTGTAGATGTGGTCACCGGCCAGCACCAGCAGAAACTCCGGATGATCGTTGTCGAGCAGGAAAAGATTCTGATACACGGCATCGGCCGTGCCACGGTACCACTCTTCGCTGATCCGCTGTTGAGGGGGAACGGATACGATGTATTCGCCCAGCTCGGGATTGAGGATGTTCCATCCTGTGCGGATGTGACGGTCGAGCGAATGCGATTTATACTGGATCAGGACCGCCATCTGCCGCAGGCCGGAATTCAGGCAGTTGCTCAGCGTGAAATCGATGATGCGATATTTCCCGCCGAACGGCACCGCCGGTTTCGCGCGCTGGTCCGTGAGGGGGTTCAGGCGTTCGCCCTTCCCGCCGGCCAGTACCATGGTGAAGATCTGAGCCATAGATGGGCCGATTGTAGCAGGACGACAGACGAATAGAAAGGACGCAGAATGATTGACTTCACCTCGAACTCGGATGATACTACGATTCAATGTGCGGCTCCGACATCCGGTCGGGCTCAATGCGAAGGAGCGGACATGAAGAAACAGAATGCCCGTCAGGCAGTCGTCAAACCCGATATCGAGGCCGCGAATCCGATGATGGAAATGGTGTGGCGACTGGAACGCTTGGAGCGACAGGTCCAGCGCTTGTCTGAGCTTGTGCGGAATCATGCCGAAGATAACGACCGGCTGGTGCGCAGTGTGGCGGAAGATCGGGACGTCATTCGCCGCGAACTGTTGCGGAAACATGAGCATCGGGTGCGGGTGCGGAAGCACTTGCGCGATGTCAGCTCCAAAGTTGATTTGGAGCATTGAGCCGTGGCTGTCGGCGCGGCGGTTTGAATTTAGCCTTCGATGGCCACGTTTCCCACTCCTCCGTTGTACGCTTCTGACCCATCTCTTTCCTCCATACCTCCGACGATCGATATCCGTGGAATCGTGCGCCGCCACGGCGCGGTCACGGCCGTGGATCAGGTGAGCTTCCAGGTCCGGCAGGGCGAGTTTTTTTCCATTCTCGGTCCGAGCGGAGCGGGAAAAACCTCGGTCCTGCGCCTGCTGGCAGGTTTTGAAGATCCGGACGAAGGTGATCTGCTGATCGACGGGCAATCGATGCTCGGCGTGCCGCCGAATCGCCGGCCGGTGAATTTGGTGTTTCAATCCTACGCCTTATTTCCTCACCTTACCGTGTTCGACAACGTGGCGTTCGGTCTGAGGATGCGTCGCATCTCGTCCCCGCTCATCGATGACCAGGTACGCCAGGCCTTGGCGATGGTCAAGCTGCTCGGCAAAGAAGCGCGGATGCCGGCCCAATTGTCGGGCGGCGAACAACAGCGTGTGGCTCTGGCCCGTGCGCTGGTGAACAAACCCGCTGTAGTCTTGCTCGATGAACCGTTGGCGGCGTTGGATCAACAACTGCGGCAGGCCATGCAGGTTGAGCTGAAATCTATCCAGGAGCGGGCGGGGCTGACCTGTGTCTGTGTCACGCATCATCAGGAGGAGGCGATGATGATGTCGGACCGCATAGCCGTCATGCACCAGGGGCGTATTTGGCAGGTCGGGAGCCCGCGCGAGGTCTACGAGCGGCCG
>JACOEF010000534.1 GCA_024998705.1 Nitrospira sp. | reverse complement strand
TCAATCCAATGAGAAGAGAAAAGACCTGATCGGTAACCGTAGGATCATGCGTGCCGAAGATCGGAATCACGCGATCGATCACCCCCACACTGATCGGGGGGAAAATGATGTTGACCAACATGTCGGCCCAGGCCCCTTTCAACCCGACGTCGAAATACCCAAACTTCTCGTTCAGCAGGAGAAAATGGGGCGGGATCTACATCCCCGTCCGTTCGACCGCCGACAGCTTCTCAATGTCAGAGATCGCCTCGAGGAGGCTTTTCGGTTTGGCCCGTGGGGTGGTGCTAGGGAACAGCGG
>JACOEF010000461.1 GCA_024998705.1 Nitrospira sp. | reverse complement strand
GTTCGATCAAGACAAGATTCAAATCCCGCGCATGACGTTTCATGTGGGTGCGAGCGACCTCCGTATCTCGGGATCCATCGCGCAGTGGGCGGAATCGCCGAGGGTACGTTTGGTGATTGAATCATCTCAAATCGACGTGGCCTCCTTCATCCCATCCCGCCAGACATCGTCCGCACCCGGCACGGACGGGTCCGGCGGAAAAACTTGGTGGTCGGATGGCAGACTCGACATGTTTCTTTTTGCCGATCATGTCTACTACAAGAAGTTCTTAGTCACGGGTCTTTCCAGCCGGGTCGTCTGGGATCATGGTCTGTTGACGGTTGAGCGGATCAGCGGCGATACGAACGAGGGGCATGTCGGCGGCCAAGTTAAGGTTCGGGCGAACGGACGGCGGGTGGAGCAGGTCAGGGGTACGTTTCGTGCGAACGGGATCCCGATTGATCGCGTCCTGTCCCTGGTCCAGGAAGAACCCACGATGTCGGGGTGGCTCACGACGTCGGGCAAACTCCAGACAGAATGTGAGCGCACGGGCCTCGCGCTCGACTCCATCACCAGTCGTCAGCCGATCCAGGTCCTAGTCGAGGATGGACGAGTGTCTCACGTGCCCGTGATCTCCACCTTGCTATCAGTCATGAATCTGCCGGCGGTGCTTCAGGGGCAGGTGGATCTCGAGAAGGACGGTTTGCCGCTCGACCGGCTCAAGGTGGTATTTTCCATCAGTCACGGTGTGATCCATGCCAAAGAACTCCTGCTCGACAGCCCCATCCTGAAGATCAGCGGGACGGGTCGCTACGACATCTTGGCGGACCAGTTTGACATGGTATTGGCGACCAGCCCTCTCGGGTCTTATTCTGCGGCGCTGAAACGCATTCCGTTATTCGGCCACCTGCTGGCCGGGGATCGGCAGGGATTCGATACGGCCATCTTTGAACTGAAGGGCTCGGCGAACAATCCGAATCTACGCTATTTGCCCATGGATTCTCTGATGACGGGCATGAAAGGCACGGCCCAGTTAGCCTTCGATGTGCTGGTCAATGCCATTACCCTGCCGAAGAAGGCCTACTCGATGGTCGAAGAAGAGATCACGAGGGGAGGGGACGAGGAGTTCTAAGGCGACGGCAGGGTTGTAGGGACGCTCACTGAGAGACGTCGGCGCGAATCTCGAGATCGTTCTTCACTCGTTTCACCCCTCTCACCTGTCGAGCCAATTCGGCTGCTCTCGCCTTGCGTTCGGCCTTTTGAACCGTCCCGGTCAAGGTAACTGTTCCACCGTCGGTGGCCACGAGGATATCGCCGAGACCGCCCAGATGATCTTCCGCGAGTGTTGCGGCCACATTCGCGGAAATCACAGTGTTACTCGGGGAATCCGAGAGTGCTGTACCGGCGGACGACGAGCAGCCGGCCGAGAAGCACGACAGAAGCAGCAGCGAGAGGAGTCGGTGAAATCGGCGCATGGAGTTCTCGGGGATCTGGTCACGAGTGCGGGACGTGCGGCGATTTTTGCACAGTCACAAGGCCATTTTCCATGCAAGAGTGTATGATTGCGCGCGGCGCGCCGCGACGGGCATCATGCGGCGGCGTGCCGGTTGGCGTGACGTGAGGGGACATGGCAGCGGCATCGGTCGATCTCTGTATTGTCGGGGCCGGAGCGGCCGGACTGGCGGCCGGCATCTTTGCGGCCGAGAATAACCCGCATCTGACCATCGAATTGTTAGACGGCGCGAAGACTATCGGCGCCAAGATCCTGGTGTCCGGCGGCGGCCGGTGCAATGTCACTCATGATGTGGTGACGCCGGATGATTTTTTCGGTACCTGCAATCTTGTCCGCAATGTGCTCGCCGCCTTTTCCGTCGAAGATACGATCAAGTGGTTTGCCTCACTCGGTGTCCCGCTCAAACGCGAGGAGACCGGCAAACTGTTTCCGGTGACCGACAAGGCGCGAACCGTGTTGGAGGCGCTTCTCACTCGCAGCCGGGCGCTTGGAGTGGTCCTTCGTCCGGGGCATCGCGTCACCGACATTGTCCGCTTTGACGGCACAGAAGACGCGAGCAAGCCGGAGCCTGCCCGGTTCGTGATTCGTCACCAAGAAGGCGAGACGCTCGCGCGGCGCGTCATCCTGGCCACAGGCGGGCGGTCGCTGCCACGAACGGGGAGTGATGGATCAGGCTACGGCCTCGCGCGACGCTTGGGGCATCAGGTGACGCCGACCGTTCCGGCATTGGTGGCCTTACTCCTCGACGATCACTGTTTTCATAAGGGACTGTCGGGACTCTCGCAGGAGGTCGAGCTCCAGACGCTGGTGCAGGGGAAACCCGTCGATCGGCGGACCGGCAGTCTGCTGTGGACCCATTTCGGGATCAGTGGGCCGGTGGTGATGGATGCCAGTCGCTTTTGGTGTATGGGGCGCGAACGAGGTGAGGCCGTCGAACTCTACGGAAACTTTTGGCCCGGGCGCACCACGGAACAGGCGCGTGAGTGGATTCTGCATCATGCGGCGAAGAATCCGCGGCGGTCGCTGCTGAAGCTGCTGGCGGAGTTGGTCCCCGAGCGATGCGCCGAAGCCCTGTGCCGTCACGTCGACGGCGACCCGCAACAGGCCTGCGCGCAGGTCTCGCGCACCACTCGTGATCGTCTCCTGTCGGCTCTCACCCGATTCCGGTTTCCTGTCGTGCGCGATCGCGGGTGGAATTTTGCCGAGGTCACGGCGGGCGGAATTCCGTTGGAGGAGGTCAATTTCCGCACAATGGAGTCGAAGCTGGTCCCCGGCATGCATCTGGTCGGCGAGGTCCTCGACTGCGACGGGCGAATCGGTGGATTCAATTTTCAGTGGGCTTGGGCGACCGGCCGACTGGCCGGTCGAGCGGCGGCCGTGTCTCTCAGCGCCGGCGGCAGCGAGGCGAGACGGAACGGCGAGCAGGGCGAGTAGTCAGCGGACAAGTCGGACCGCTGCGACGTATTGCTTTGTCCCTCACTTGAGTTCATATCCCACGCCAAAAATGAGAGACTCATCGAGTTTCACCCGTCCAGGCGCCGGTTGCGTGTTCAACCGAATGTCGTATTCCACATTGAAGAACAAATTCTTGTAAACCGTGATCCGGACTCCCTGGTCGGCATTGATACGGAATGCGTTTCCGGCATTGACGTCGTAGAAGCCTTCGTGACGGTGGAAGAGTTTGACACGGTCCGGCCACAGGGCGTGTTCCCAACGCAGGCTCCATCGGCCTGACGGAGTCTGCGTGTTCGGACTGTTGGTGAAGTGCTCGTTGACATGGGCCAGACCGAGGGAGAGGGCGAGGGTGGTCCTGGCACTTTCGTAAAATTGATAGCCCAAGCCGCTACCGATCGTGGTCCGGAGTTGGAGGTTCTGCAGCGTGTCTTTTTCAAGCATGCCGAAGGATTCGATGAAGATCTGCTTGCTCAGGAAATAGTCGTGTTTCACGCTGGCCAGCGAGTTTCTGGCCGTCACCAGATCGCCGGCTTGCCCGTAATTGTATTTGCCCTCGAGTAACAGTCGTTGCCGATATGCCTGGATCGTCAAGCGGGCGGCGCTGTTGAAGGCTTTGGTGCTGCTGTTGCCGGAGGCGTTGTGGCCGCCGATGGTGATGGTTCCTGTCAGTCGGAGCGGCTCGACATTGATGGCGGAGATATCGGCTAGGGGCACAGAGCTCTCCGGCCCCAGTTCCCGGGTTTCATGCAGAGTTTGGGTGCCGTAGAGAAAATCGCGAAGCCCATGATGGGACTCGCCCGGCACCAGGATCTTCAGCGGACCGTCGGATTTCAGGCGCTCGATTTTTCCCCAATCGATTTTTATCTCACCCCCGTAGTCCGTCTGCAGGGTGAGGACTTTCTCCTCCATTTTGACGATGGTGCCGGTCAGCCGATCTCCATTCTGCAGGTGTACTTCGTCGGCCCAGGAGGGCAGGGCGAGGCAGAGACCGATGAAGAACGCTGTCCACGGCCACAGCAAGGAGCGACTGATGATAGTGCGGTGCATGGGGGTGAATCAGTGGGCGGACAGGTACGTCACTCGTGGCGAGAGTCGGATGGCTCGCTGTCTGTCAATGGTCCAACCCTACTGGAGAGGTTGGTGGACTTGCAAGAGATAGGAAGACAAAAGAGCAGCCAAGGCCGGCCTACGGATGGCCGAGAGACTATTGTGCCCCGTCTCTCGCGAACATCCATCAGCCGGTTCTACACCGAGTGTCTCCGCAGCCTGGTAGAGGGGATGGAAATGCTAGTGGCCTCCGATGGGAAGGAATGAGACGGCGATGGAAATCGTGATGAGCACAATGATGATCCATTCCAGCACTTCCATCCGTTGAGTCGTCGCTCGATCGGTCATTTTCCCGTAGATGCTTTCCAGGGTCTGGAGTTTTCTGATGATGCTGGCATCCCAGGCCTCCAGGTGAAACCGTTGCGAGGCCAATCGATAGACGCGGGCCAGATATTGATCGCCGAGTAGCTTTAGGGTGTTCGCTACGCGTTCGAAGAGCACGGCGCTGTCGACCTGCAATTGCCCGATGTGCGTGAGCGCCGCCTCATGCGAGCCGGGGAGCCATGATTTCAAGCCGGGCTTCCGTGTGAGCGCGTCATACCCCTGGTCGAGTGCCGTATCCAGTTGCTCATCCAGGGCCCGCATTTCGAGCAGCTCGACATTCACAAATTCCAGGACCGCTCGCACATCATCCATGTCCTGTCCGAAGACGAGGGCCGCATTCCAGTCGATCACGGCGGTGTCGTCCCGACTGAAAGAAATTCGACAGGATGTCGCTTCATGGATTTCCTGGTCCGAGAGTCGCGTGTGTTCGCTGCGAAGCAGATGGGCAAACAACGGATCGTAGGGAATGCCGAGGGTTTGAATGGCCGAGGGCGTGCAGCGCTCAATGGAAAAGATCAGGTAGTCTTCGACCTCCTTCGACGTGGATGGCCGTTCGATGGCCGGAAGGATGTCGCGAACCAACTGATCCAGGCGGTGGCGTGATTCCGCCAGCAGCGTTTCATTTTCATAGAGCGATTCGCTCAAGCTCAGCAGGCCTTCAAAGGGACCATCGATCGGAATGCGGTACATGACGGTGACCGCGCCGAAGTCGTACAGCATCACTTCCACGGTTTCGCTCGACCGGTAGTGGCCGAATGACAGGGAGACGGTCTCCTGTGTCAGTCGAAGCGGTGCCGGACGGTATTCAAAATAGTGTGGGACTCGAGCTTTGTGGCGGATGCGTCCTCGCTCTTTGATGGCCGTCACGTGCCGTTCCGCTTCATCGAGATTGATGGCCAATCCAATGTCGTAGGCGAACAGGGCATAACAGGTTCCCTGTTCGATCGAGAGCGGAGGAGCATCAAGGGAGGCCATGGGGTTTCTCCAGGAGGATGGTTACGATGATGGACGATGTATAACCGGACTGCAAGCGGTCTGGAAGGCTGGCCAGGTGGCGGTTGTCAGGAGCCAGGTTGGACGATCGCAACCATCGTACCGGCAAGGGATTACGGGAGGGTAAGGAGATGAGCAAGTTCTCGTAAATCATGCACCGGCCGGTTGTGTCGATCAGCCGGAAGTAGATATGAGTGAACAGACATGGCCACGATCAGAGCCGTCATCTTCGATTTCGACGGGGTGTTATTCGACACCGAGCCGCTGCATTTCGAGATGTTCCGACAGGTGCTTCGAATGGAAGGGGTGAGCCTTGCTCCGGACCGCTACCAAGCGCGCTATGTCGGCTTGACGGATCAGGCTTGCTTCCGTGCCGCCTTGACGGACTCCGGTTGGTCTGCCGTATCGGCTGAGACTGTCGATCGACTTGTGGCATGCAAAACTGATCTCATGCAGGCAGCGCTACGCAAGAGGTTGCCCGTTCTGCCCGGCGTGAGGGAATTTGTCGGAGCCGTGAGGGAGACCTGCCGTACCGCCATTGCGTCCGGCGCGGTGCGACAGGAAATTGTCTTGTGTTTGGAGTTGGCGGGGATGACGTCGATGTTCGAGCATATCTCGGCGGCGCAGGATGTTCGTCATGGCAAACCTGACCCGGCTCTGTATCTGCATGCGCTCGACGCGTTGAATCGGCGCTTGTCGCTGAGGGCCCACGAATGCGTGGCGTTCGAAGATACGCCGCATGGGATCGAGGCGGCCCGCAAGGCCGGGATCCGCTGCGTCGGAGTGGCGACGACGCTGCCTGAGAGCCGACTTGAGCAGGCCGATCTCGTCGTTCCGTCGCTGGACACATTGTCCTTGAGCCAGGTGCTCGCTCAGCTCTCTCTCTGAATAGAACGAATGTCTTCACGGCGACTGTGTTGTTACACAGCATTTCTCTTGGAATGAGGCGCATGTAACAGACCGGCGGTAGGCTCAGCCTGTATCAGCTACGGATTCTGCAGGTGATCACCGGGAGGTTTCGCATGAGCCGAACGATGACGATCCCCTCGAACTGCCCTCTCCGCCCGGCCGAGCCTCGCCATGTGATCGAAAAGGAAGCGGTACAATTCCTCGCCGGTCTCCCGTCCCTGCCGTTCTCCCATGATGACATCACGGCTGGCTCCGAGAGTGAATTGCAAGCGGCCGTCTTCGGCCTTTCGGATGATGTCGATCTGGCGCGCACGATTCATAACTCCAATTATCTCCACAATATTCGGGAACGGACGGCGGCCGGGGAGAGTCCGAGGATCGTCATCAAGCAACTGCAGGAGTTCCTGACGTCGCCGGATGCAACCGTCTGGGAAAATTCGTGGGTACGGTTTCCCCGCCGGCTGTTAAACCGGACCGCCGATCAACTCTTCGAGGGGGATCTTGCGGCCGACAAGCGGGAGGTCAAGGGGCCGCTTCGGACCGATGCCCATCGCTATCTGATGATGGAGCAGGGTGAGGAGTGGGTCCGTCTGCCGATCAGTTACCTGTTGAAGCTGACGTTGGCCCAGGTGATCGAAGAGTTCGAACGGGATGCGCCGCTGCTCGCCAGTGAGGGGCGCCGCCTGTTGAATCATTTCCTGAACGACAACAGTTCACCTGAAACCTTTTCCTTCTTTGTTTCTCCGATGGAGCGGGCGCAGGGGATGGGGACCGGGATCGCGCGGGAGACGGCGATTCGGTTTCTGCTGACGCATCTGTTGGTGTTGTATGCCAATCGGCAATTCGGCTTGCAGGAGAGCGGACAACAGGTCTTGGTCTATGCGTCACCCCATCCGCCGTTGCGGCAGCGTTGTCTCAACGGACTGGTATCCGATGCGTTTTATCGCGAATTGTTCATGAACCCCTGCTTGTCGGGATGGGAGCGCGGCGAGGAGAAGTCTCAGTACATGGCCCTCTGTCACGAGGTGCTGTCGCGCAGCCAACTGAACGCCGTCGTCCGGTTGAAAGACGCGGGCATCATTACGCGGAACCTCGTTGTGTTGCCGGTGACCTCCAACATCAGTCTTGCCAATAACGGCACACATCTCAGTTTGGGGAGTCGCATCCTGACCCAGGCGTTGCAATCCGGCGGAAAGACGTTCTCGGCCGCGCATGAAAAAGTCGTGGGCGACTTAGTGGTCAAGATCGTGGAGCATTTTCTGCCGCTCTTCGCCGGTACGTACAGTGCCGCGCCCTACCGCATGAACTTTCGCGATTTCCATCCGGAAACGGCGTTGGGTTTCTTGCCGCACGAACTGGACTTTGCGCATTTGAGAATGTTGTGGCGCCGGTGGAAGAAGAAAGCGGGTCTTTCGATCTTCGGTCGCTCCATCACACCGGTCGGCCCATTGTGGGTGGATCGCGCCCTGAGTGCGCTCTTTCAGTTACGCGGCGACTTTCTCCCCGATTTCAGGCTG
>JACOEF010000270.1 GCA_024998705.1 Nitrospira sp. | reverse complement strand
GGGAACGGTTCGGAGTTGAGTATCTGCCCGCTACCCCGAACGTGTACAAGACACAGAAGGCCGCGCAAGAGGCGCATGAGGCCATCCGCCCAACTGCGGCCGCGCGCGATCCTGAATCGATCAAGCAATACCTGGAGCAGGATCAATACAATCTGTATAAGCTCATTTGGAACCGGTTCATTGCCTCGCAGATGGTCCCTGCCATCATGGATGTGACGCGTGTGGACTCCTCTCCGGTGGGAACGACGGACCGATATGTGTTTCGCACTACCGGCACCGTGGTGAAGTTTGCCGGCCATACGGCTGTGTATTTAGAGGGAACCGACAAAGAATTGCCGTCGCAGAAGCCCAAGAATGAACAGGAAGCGGAAGACGAATCAGATCGTCAACTTCCTGCATTACGTGAAGGTGAAGGGTTGCGTCTGGTCGCCCAGGAAGCCCAGACCCTGCCCGGCCTCGTCTCCAAACAGCATTTCACCCAGCCCCCGCCGCGTTACAACGAAGCCTTGCTGATTCGAGAGCTGGAAGAGAAGGGGATCGGTCGTCCTTCCACCTATGCCTCGATCATCTCGACAATCCAAGATCGAAAGTATGTTGAGAAGGTCGAGGGCCGCTTCCTCCCCACCGAAACCGGGAGGACGGTGAACGACTTTCTGTTGAAGGGATTTCCGGATCTGCTGGATACGGAATTTACGTCCCACATGGAAGAGCAGCTCGATGAGGTTGAAGAAGGCACGAAACCCTGGGTGGCAGCCGTGCGCGATTTCTACACTCCATTTGTGCGGGAGATGGAGTTGGCTCAAGGGATCCCTGGACCGAAGGATATCGTCGAGCCACCCACGAACCTTCCCTGTGAAAAATGCGGTCGCATGTTGGAAATCAAATGGGGACGGAACGGGAAGTTCTTAGCCTGTCCGGCCTATAAGGAAGATCCTCCCTGCAAGAATACGCACAATTTCGAAAAGTTGCCTGACGGGACGATCAAGATTGTTCCTAAGGTGGAAGAGACGACGGACGAAAAGTGCGAAAAGTGCTCAAGCCCGATGGTGGTCAAGTCCGGCCGCTTCGGGAAGTTTCTGGCCTGTTCCGCCTATCCCGAATGTAAGACGACCAAGGCGATCGCCTTGGGTGTGAAATGTCCTCAGCCTGGTTGCGGGGGAGATCTCGTTCAGAAGCGTACGAAAAAGGGCCGCAATTTTTATTCGTGCAGTCGTTACCCACAATGTGAGTATGCGTTGTGGGACCGCCCGATCAATAAGCCCTGCCCCACGTGTCAGGCGCCATTCCTCATTGAGAAGGTCAGTAAGCAGGCTGGCCGTTCGGTGCAATGTCACAAGGAAGAGGGTGGCTATCGGGAAGCCGGATAGTCGGGGTGCATGTGCTCCTGTGTCGTCGTTCGCTCGCGTGAACAGTTTCTCCTGTCTCTTATACCTCTCGATTCCAGTTCCTTCCGCCGCCGGGCTGCTGCAGAACACTCCGTTCCCGATCCTGTCCTGATGAGAAGAATGAGAAGCGTTCTCGGCGATGTTGATAACTCGCCTCATTTCTACGTACATCTCTTGTTGACAAGCTCTTCGAGAATCTCTAAGTAAGGTGTAGAGTGAAGAGCAAGTCCAACGTACATCATCGCCGACTCGGGCCAACGGGCCGGTGAAAAACATTGCACTCCAAGCTGGAGGGAGGGACCTATGAAAGCGAAACAAGGGGTCATTGAGCTTCTGAATAAAGTCCTCACGGCGGATCTCACCGCGATCAACCAATATTTCGTCCATGCGAAAATGTGCTCAAACTGGGGCTATGAACAGCTGCATCACAAAGTTCGAGAGCGTAGCATCGATGAAATGAAAGATGCGGATGAACTGATCAGCCACATTCTGTACTTGGAAGGGGTGCCGAATGTTCAGCGTATGAATACGGTGCATGTCGGAGAAACTGTTTCCGAGCAGTTCAAGCTTGATCTCAAGGCTGAACAGGAAATGCTCACGCTGATCAGCGACGGGGTCGTGCATTGCGCAAAAGTGGGAGATTTTACGACGCGTCATATGCTTGAAGATATGGCGAAGGATGTGGATCAGCACATCGACTGGATCGAGACCCAACTTGAGACGATCAAGCAAGTGGGGCTTGAGAATTATCTGGCCGAGCAGATTCACAAAGACAGTTAAGCGAGCGCCGGCCCGGCGTGGGAATGGGAGTATGTATGAAAGCGAAAGAGGGCGTTCTCGATATCCTGAATAAAGTGTTGGTGAGTGAGCTTACGGCCGTGCATCAATATCTTCTGCACGCGGCCTTGTGCAAACATTGGGGCTATGGCCGGCTGCATGAGCGTTTCAGTCACCTGGCCCAGGAAGAAGTGAGTCATTCCTCGGGCTTGATTGATCATATCTTGTATCTGGGCGGCGCACCCGAAATGGGTCATCTGGATGCGGTTGCGATCGGAAAGAAAGTGTCGGATCTATTGGAGGCCGATCTGGCCTTCGAGCGTGACGACGCGGATGTCCTCCGTGACGGAATTGCCCATTGCACGAAGGTCGGCGATTTCACGACTCGGCATCGGCTGGAGGAAATGATCGTCGATACCGAGGAGCATATCGATTGGTTCGAGACCCAGCTGTGCACCATTAAGCAAGTGGGGCTTGATCGATATTTGGCCGAGCAGATTCATTCCGAAAAGTCTTAGCCCCTGCGCGCGTAGACGGTCGGCCGGTGGGATCATCGGAGTTCCCGCTGGCCGGCCCTCCTCCCTGTTCCTGTTTTCCAGAACAGGCATGCGTTGCTGATTTCCCCGGTCCGATAGTCTGGATCACCCCGCGTATTGATTCTCCCCGCACGGCTGCGAAGCCATTTGATCGTTCTGCATGCCACGGTTATTCAGGCGCAGGATGTGTCCTGTCTGCTCAATAAATAGCGAGACCATGCGTGTGCGCGCTGCGTGAGCTTACAGTGCCTTCTGCATGGTGTGGACCGTCAGGCGATGCCGTTGGTGTATCCGTCGAGATCGAATTTCACTGGGAGAATGCCCGGTGGCGCGTTTGAAGAAATGGCTGAAAGAAAATTGATCGCTGAATCCCACGGCGGTCGCAACTTCTGCCAACGTCTGCGCAGTTGTGGCGAGGAGTGATTTGGCGCGTTCGACTCGATGCCGTCTCATGTATCCGGAAAACGATTCACCCATGATGCGGCAAAACAGATCGGAACAATATTTTTCCGAGTAGCCGAGGAAATTCGCCAGGACTTTGAGTGTCAGTCCACGGTGGAGGTTCTCGTTGATGAAGCGGGTGATGCGTCCAGCCAGTGCGTGTGTCTCACCGGATGATTTTCCGTCAGACGGGAGGGCATGGGAGAGGTTGAAGAGATCACAGACGAGATTGCGGAGCTCCTGCTCCGTCGTGGCCTGCTCGAGACGATCAGCCCACTCTGGTGACTGTGCTCGAAGCTCGGACGAGAGATTCTGGAGGCGATCAGTTGGTATTGTGATGTCGGGCGTTTTGTGCATCATCATTCAGCTCCATCAGTGAGGCCAATAGACCGCATAGCGGGTACGGACTGTCTTCGTTGGACTCCTTAGAACGTTGAAAGGGACGTGTGCGGGGGGCTGAGCTGGTCGACGGTCGGTTCAGCCGTGAGAGTCGTGAGACTCACTGCATTTACTGAGAGAGCCGGGAACCGGTCTTGGCCGTGTAACTGTGTACAAAAGGTGGTGGTCAGTGCCGGATCAAACTGTGAGCCTGCCGACGCTTGGAGCGTTCGCAGAGCGCTGTGTAACGAAGTTGATCGGACGGCAATGCTGTCGAACACGTCTGCAATGGCCAGAATTCTGGCGGCCAGGGGGATATAGGCTCCGCGAAGTCCATACGGATATCCGGCGCCGTCCCATCGTTCGTGATGATGAGCGATCAGGCGGGCGGCCTCATAAAGGAATCGATAGGGGTTCAGGAGTGCAGCACCTTCTCGAGGATGACTTTGGATCAGAGCATAGTCGTCCAATGTGTGGGCTTCTGTCTCGTCGAGCAGCCTGCCAGGTAACGTGAGGAGTCCGATATCGTGCTACAGAGCGGCGTACTGCAGGTCGATGTGTTGATCGTCTGTAAGGCCGATGGCTTTGCCAAGCATATGGGCATAATGTGCAGTGCGCTCGCCATGTCCGAAGTGTCCTGGGATGAGGGCTTCGATTCTTCTCGTCAGGCGTCGAAGTTGGAGCAGGCGGACAGCGTGTAAGGAGTCTTTGGGGAGCTGCAGTGAATTCAAGGCATCAAGCTGTCGGGCTATATCTTGGGTGAGTTGAGTCGGGAGCTTGATCGGTAATAGTGATCGATACATGGGAATCCTCCGGAAAAAAAGAGCCCAAGATCGTTGACCACGATCTTGGGCTCTGGGCTGAATACCTCTGGCCGCAACGAGATTGACAGGCTGCTACTAGGCGCTCATGATTCTTCCCCTCGCTTCCCGGCCATCAATGGCTGCTTCAATATCCACATTTCATAGAGCGGGATCGCCATCATCGCGAGAAAGCTGCCCATCATCAGGGTGTCCCCTGCCAGCATGGTGAGCACAAAAATAGGTGAGACGTAGCTGATCAGCCAGGGGGAGAGCAGATCTAGCGCCACGCCTCCGAACGAGAGCCATGTCAGCCAGACTTGCACGGCATGACTGGCATGCGTGAGATAGAGGACATGAACGAGAATCATGAATACCACCGGCATGGTGAACAGGTGGAAGTGCGTCACTTCAGCCAGTTCACGGAACGACATCGGCTCGCCGAAGGTAGCATCCGAGCCACGGTAGTGATCCGCGATTCCTTGTGGACTCAAGCTGGTCATGCTGTGCGCCCAGAAGAAAGAAAAAAGAAACCCCACCAGCATCAAAAAGAGAAACTGTGTGTACAGTAACCTGATGTGGCGGTCCGAATCACGCAGGCGGAACCGAGCATTAAAATTTCGCATGCCTGTGCAGTGTCCCGACGGCCTTAGTTACCGAACAGGGTCCCCAAGAACCCTCTCTCGGCCTTCTGCACCGCGACCGTGTCGCTTCCTAAACCGGCCGGCTTCAAGTAAAACTCGTCCACCAGGACCAGCACACGTTTGACGCCGGCACTCATCGACCGGACGGACATTGTCGCCCCGCTGATATTGATAATGTCTTTATTGATTCGTATGGGATCCGAGACCGTTTGCCGTCATACTGAGAGTTAAATCGCTTTTTCCCGACTTCGCTGCCCTTGGCATCGCGAAACACTAATAATTCGACGTCGGTGCAATTCCCTTTGTGATCCACTCCAACCATATAAGTCATCGGTTTATATTTGCCGATAGTGTTGTGGATCATCGCATACCCGTCCACTTTATCGCCAGTCTCGCCGATATACAGGTCGAATGAGTCCTCTGGGAACTTCCAGCCGATGCGTTGTTCGACGGTGCTCTTTTGGTCTTGCGCCAGGCGGATCGTTTCCTTGCGGATTCGTTGCGACTGGGGAAGGATCGCCTTGACGGCCTCGTCCTCCGTCATGAACTCTTCATACTTGAAGTCGTCGTCGGTAATGTACCGGCGCAGTTCACTGTCCCAGACTTTCTCCGTTGCCAGAGCGGGGAGGGACGAGGTTAGAAGCATTACGATTGCGGTTACGGTGCGGTACGCACTCAATGTACTGAACGTCCGTGCTCCTTCAATTTGGTGTCCAAGCGGTTCTGCACGTCGGTCATGATCTCCGCTGAGGGTTCGGTGTCAGCCCAACCGAACAGGCGGGAGCCGCCACGGAATGCCCAGCGTTGCCGTTCTTCGATGAAACCGATTTTTGTGACGTCGTCGAGGCGTTTGACAGTGAGGGAAATTCGGGACCGATCTTTGCTGTCCCCCAAATCTCGTTGAAGGGCACCAAAGGTCCGTCCTGGCATGGGTATTTCAAGCCATGCGGTGTCGATCACGCCTGCGCCCTTATCTTGCCGCGCAATTGCCCGATCTTTCACCGCGTCAAGCGCAGCGTCCCAGGCATGGTCGTAGCTGCAGACGGCGAATCGTTCCTGCATGCCGCCCAACGATGCGCAGGCGGTCAGGAGAGTGGGGAGTAGGATGACGCTGAGTCGGCGATAGTGTCGGGTCATATGAATTCTGTCACTGTCGTCCAGACCGTCCCGAATGGGGCGGCCTGGACGAGGTGCCGGTTAAAAGTATGTGGCTGCCTGGATTAAGAATCCGTTTCCATTCATCGGGCTGCCTGAAGTGCCGAGGTCTCCGGCGGCGATAAGCCCCTTCGCGTCCTGCTGGGTATTAAATTGCCAGTCGAATTTGATCACTGTGTCTTCGATCGGCCGGAAGTTGAGACCGAGGGTCAAGCGCTCAAGCTTCCGCTGACCCCCGAGCGCGTTCTGTTTGGTGCGATCATCCGTGTCGGTATTGACCTGTTCCCACCGAACGACTGCTGTAAACGTGGAGGCGTCGGTGAAATGGCTGGGCGCCCATTTTTTAAGGAATTCAGGCATGAAGTGGTAATTCCCCTGAATGTAGTACCCTTGCATGCCGGCCGGTCCGATGGCCCGGTTGGCAACGCCGGTTGCATTGTTGTTGCTGATTCTCGTCCAGGCTGACTCTCCGATGATTTCGAACGGGCCTCTCTGGAGAGTCCAGTCCAATGCGAACATATCGATGTAGCCAGCTCCCACGGCTCCGGCAGCCGGCTTGTATGCCCCATGGTACCCGGATCCGGCGATTTCAATGCCCAGCATCGGGCTGAATGCGATGCGGCCGACGACGGCTTTGCTGTCATCGCGATCCCGGGAGACGCTGCCCCGTGCGCTCCGCACGCCGAGGTCGGTAATGCCGCCTGCTGTCTGGCTCATTCCGTTGACGGCGTAGACTTCGTAGTCCAGCTTCGATCGTGACGAGGGGTACAGGGTTCCGTAAATACCAGCGCCTGCTTCAAACCAGGTGCTGGGGATGACGATGCGGGACACCATCGGTCGGTCGACGAGGTCGTTCAGTGGTGAGTCGTGCAGTAAGTTAAACTTGCCGACCGGCATCAATAAAATACCGGCTCGAAGATTGATGGCTTCGTTAACCAGGTAGTCCAACTGGGCGAACTCAATCTGCATGGAACCGTCAGTGCCCTGGGGCGCGTTTGTTCCGCCGCGCTCGATCTCAATTTCCGTGGCGAACTTGATATGGTCGGTAATATCCGCGTAAATAAACGGCACCAGCCGTTGTTGACCGAAAGAATTGCGGCTAGGATTATCCAGATTCTGACGAGACAGCGAGTTGTACATGACATCGGCATATCCACCGACCGTCGCTTTTGGCGCACTCAGGAACGGCTTGGCGTAAATCAGTTTGCCGGACCCGGTTGATCCGAATCCCAACGGAATCTTTTCCTCGCCCTTTCTCTCTACTCGAATATCGGTGATGGGACCGGATGACATAGGATATTGCGGAGCCGAGGCGGCTTCGCTCTGGCCTTGTTGCATGCCGCCGTCGCGCCGTTCGTGTTCCTGCAGTCGCTTCTCGACTGCCTCATCAACGAGTTTCTTAATGTCCTCCGAGGTCATGTTTTCCGCCAACGCCGGCATCGCCGGTAAACTGGCTAAGACGAGAGCCCCGAGGATTGCCCGAATCTTCATAGGTATCCTCCATCCGCGAGTAAAGTTGTGGTTGGACTCGGGACTCAAAGGTCTCTGGTCTGAGGGGAACGCAGGTGCATGCCATTGATGCCCTGCGGTGTGCCTGGTAGTGAGGCCTCCTTTCAAATATCGAATCATGCTGTGACGGTGCCCCAGCCTTCGATTGAGGTGAATGGGATGACGACGATGCGCTTACAGCGTTTGCATTTGAGCTCAAGGCCTTGTCCACGGACTTTCGCAATGAGTTGTCCGCACTCACAGCGCGTTTCACTGTCTTGGCACGAAGGGGCTGCCAATCGTTTCTCTGTGATCATAGTGGGTGGTCAGTCTTGTCGGTGAAATTGAGAACGATTATTAATATCCCGATCAGCGAGGAAATGTCAAGCCCGGGGGTAAAATTAAAAAGGTCCGTTTTGGGGGGTGCCCGGCACGTTCGTCACAGGTGATTCCTACAAGATAGGGTAGGGATGGGGGAGCGTGCATTTGCATTTCGCAGGCACGCCGCAGAAGATGGAGACGTGTGTGTGCGCAGATCGGTGGTGGGCTGTGTTGGCAGAACTGCGCCCTCCATTGAGTGCCACGTGTAGTGTGATTGCCATATTTGTCTCAGGTGGTAAGGTGTCCATGGGGTATCGTCTTGCAGTCATGAGCGGTGTCTTCCTGTTTTTATTCTCGTCCGGATGTGCGATGGCAAGGTCTGAATCCGTTCCTGTTGTGGTGAAGCGAACGCAGATGCAGATGGGGACCCTTGTGACGATTACATCGGTGGCGTCGGATCGCCAGCGGGCGCAGGATGCGGCCTCGGTTGGGTTCCAAGAGATTCATCGTTTGGAGGAGTTGCTCAGTACCTGGATTGCGACAAGTGAGCTTTCGCGGGTGAATGCTGCCGCCGGCAGGGACGCCATCACGCTCAGTCGCGACACGATGAGGGTATTGGAGGCCTCGCTCGAAATGGCCCGGTTGACGGAAGGAGGGTTTAATATTCTCGTTGGTCCGGCGGTTGAGGCCTGGAGTGTTCTCGACCGGCAACAGATTCCTTCCGATGCGGTCTTGCAGGCGGTTCGCCCATTGACGGATCTGCGCTCGTTGCGTCTGAATGCCGCGGAGGGGACGGCCTATTTGGCCAAGCCGGGAATGCGGGTGGATGTGGGCGG
>JACOEF010001006.1 GCA_024998705.1 Nitrospira sp. | reverse complement strand
TGATTCTGCAACCCGTTGATCACTCCACCCGGGTTGTATCCGTCCACGTCGCGCGCCTCTCTGTTCTTCGTTTCTTCGGCACGCACCTTGTCGATATTCTCGCTCAGGACGTACATGTAGCCGGGATAAAAATCGAGCCACATATTGAGCGTGATCTCGACGTTGATCGCGGACACATCGTACGTGCGCACCGGTGCATTGGCCGGGCAGCGTCCGCCCCCTACGGACACGGGCTCCGTCGAGGGATTGGACATCAGGAGAATATCCTGATTACCCGCGCCGTACTGGTGCATCATGTTGACGTTGTTGTACTGCCCGCCGGTCCGCTGCACCTCGGCGTCATGCGCCATCTGCTCATTGATTTTCTCCATGATGCGCTGATGTTGCCGCTCCATCATGGCCGTGCGCTCGACATGCCCTTCCTGCACATCCTCGACGATCGTTTGCCCCTTCAGCTGCTCCGCCCACGCCGGTTGATTGTGCACCACGGCATGCAGGTCGGTCGGCTCCGCCGACGCGACGTGGAACGCCCCGATGCAGACCGTCGGGAGCATCGCACCCAGCACATACCTCCAGGCCGCTCGGGACCTTCGCTGACTGTATTTCTTCGGCCCGCTTCGTACCAATCCCATTGGCTTACCTCCTCTTAAAACCATAACCCTCGCACATCGAGGCGGCTGTGAACGGTGCAGGTCCTGCAAGACCTGCACCTCATGGAGTGGAAAATTCAGGAGGCCGGTCCATCGTCTTCCACTTCCTTGCTCACACCCACTGACACGATGGTGCGTCCCCCGTTGCACATATAAAGACAGTAGTCCGTAGAGCAACTCCCGTTCCAACAGGATTTACGCAGAATAAGCGGATTTTCTTGGGGTTTTTCAGAGAACGAAGTGGAGGCCGCCTTCACGAATGGGGCGTTGACGCCCCATCGAAAATGAGTGCGCGGCAAAAAGATATTGAATTTATAAATGAATGTGAGCTGTCAGAAATGTGTGTCGCAATGGGAGATCGATGTCCCATTGATCAGAAATGCTGGAGGGGCATTCATCATACCGTGAACGGACACGGTGAAGGCGTGATAGGAAACGGTCCTTCGCGAGCAGGCTATCGTACTGAGGCCACTCGGTGAGCCTCACACGATGCGAGAACGAC
>JACOEF010001005.1 GCA_024998705.1 Nitrospira sp. | reverse complement strand
TGAAGGCACAGGTCCAGAAGCTGTTGGATGACTTCCCGACCTATGTCGAGATGGAGTCGGCCGGGTCTGCGAACACGGTTGTCTGGGAGTTGCGGGAACCGGAGATCAAGCGCATCAAGGATTCCGCCATCAATCAGGCGTTGGAGACGATTCGGAATCGCATCGACCAGTTCGGTGTTGCCGAGCCGCTGATTCAGCGACAGGGGCTCAAGCAGGTGGTGGTGCAGTTACCCGGCATCAAGGATGCCAAACTCGCCAAGGATCTCATCAAGCAGACCGCGCTGCTCGAATTCAAGATGTTGGACGATGACAACCAGCTCAAGCTGGATCTCCCCGGCCGTGTGCAAAAGGGGAAGGAGCGCGAAGACGCGTTCTTGAAGCAGATCGAAGGGAAGGTGCCGGAAGGCGACCAAATTCTGTTCGAGCGGATCGTCGAAAAGGACAGCGGACAGGAATGGCTTGCGCCGTATCTGGTCAAAAAGCGGGTCATGCTCGCCGGCGACGTGTTGAGCGATGCCCGCGTCTCCATCGGGCAATTTAATGAGCCCTACGTGTCCGTCACGTTTGATGCGAAAGGCGCGCGTGAATTTGACCGGATCACAGGCGAAAACGTCAAGAAGCGCATGGCGATCGTACTCGATAATACGATCTATTCGGCGCCGGTCATTCAGGAGCGCATCAGTGGCGGGCGAGCCCAGATCACCGGGACGTTCTCGATGGAGGAAGCCAACAACCTCTCGATCGTGTTGCGCGCCGGTGCGTTGCCTGCGCCCCTCAAGATCATTCAGGATCTGACTGTCGGTCCGTCGCTTGGGCGGGACTCGATTGAAAAGGGCGTGAAGGCTACCCTCTTCGCGGGGCTGCTGGTCATCGTGTTCATGGCGATCTACTACCGCCTGTCCGGTGTGATCGCCAACTTCGCACTGCTCCTGAACCTCATTTGCCTGATCGGGGCGCTTGCGGGGTTGAACGCCACGCTGACGTTGCCGGGCATTGCCGGTATCATTCTGACGATCGGTATGGGTGTGGACTCGAACGTCTTGATTTTCGAGCGCATCCGCGAAGAGCTGCGGCAGGGGAAGGCGGTTCGCGTGGCGATTGATGCGGGATACGACAAGGCCTTGCTGACGATCGTGGACTCCCCCGTGACGACGTTGATCACCGGGTTCGCCCTGTTTCTGTTCGGGACCGGGCCGATCAAAGGCTTTGCCGTGACGCTCTGCCTCGGTATCGCGATCAATCTCTTTACGGCGCTGGTCGGGACCAAAGTGGTGTTCGACCTGTTCAATCAGCGCAGAAAAATTGAGCAGCTCAGTATCTAGGAAGGAGCCGGCATGTTCGAGATTTTGGGGAAGACGCATATTGATTTCATGGGGAAGCGGTCCATCACGTTTGTGATTTCCGGCCTCCTGGCCTTTCTGGGGCTCATCGCAGTGTTGCAAATCGCGCGTGGCGCGGCGAATCTAGGAATCGATTTTGCCGGTGGAACGGCGGT
>JACOEF010001004.1 GCA_024998705.1 Nitrospira sp. | reverse complement strand
GGCCGATCTACACTTGAATTATTCTTGCATCACTTCAAGATCAAGAATGTGGACGTGAGGGCTCAGGTCGTGATCGGTGACAACGAACAGGGAGTTAAAGCCGTCGCGGGCAATCGAAATGCCATCGGGTATGTCTCCATCGGCACGGCCGAATACGATGAATCTCAAGGCGTACCCATTAACCTCCTTCCGATCGGAGGAGTTGCTGCTTCCACCGAAAATGTGCGGAACGGAACCTTTCCCCTTGCCCGTCCTCTGCACATCATCACCCGGACTCCCCCT
>JACOEF010001003.1 GCA_024998705.1 Nitrospira sp. | reverse complement strand
GCCCTTATTAAAGAGACCCCAGGCCCACCCATCTCCCCATACCATGGAATCTTTATACCGTCCCTTTGTATCGCGCACGAGCACAAACCAACCTTTGAGCGTGGTGGCATGACCGACTGCGGGCCCCGTGGTCATCGCCATCGTTTCGGCATTTAAGAGTTCCTTCACCAACACCGCGCCGTCCGGGAACTGTCCCGCCTTCTTATAGTGGGCAATCGTTGATGGCTGCGTATACACCGTGTGATACTCGTGGAGGCCGGGCCCATTTTTTTCCAATTTCTCATCAGTGTTGGCGTG
>JACOEF010001002.1 GCA_024998705.1 Nitrospira sp. | reverse complement strand
TTCCACTCCGTTTGAGGCTGAGCCCCAACCGGTGGAGCAGGATCAGGGAGGCTCCAATCCTGAGTCGGCCTCCGTCGAAGAGCCTCTTGAAGAAGAACTCGTCGTAATTCCTGGTGGGCCGTTTGTGTTTGGGACCAATCGGGGTGGGTTCGATGAGCAGCCTGAGCGGACCATTTACCTCGACCAATTTCAAATCGATCGCTACGAAGTGACCAACGCGCAATATGCCGCATTTGTAAAAGCCACTGGGCATCGGAAGTCCGGACCTCCCCCCCGGTATGCCAAAAATACGCTGCGTATGCGCGGGGTGAATCAGCCGGCGGTGTATGTGTCCTGGGAGGATGCGAAGGCGTACTGCGAATGGCGCGGCAGGCGTTTGCCCACTGAGGCGGAGTGGGAGAAGGCGATGCGGGGGCCTGACGGGCGCCTGTGGCCATGGGGAAACGTTGAGGTGCCGAACGGGGCGAATTGGGCTCGAGTGGACGACGGCTTTGAGGTGGCGGCACCGGTCGGGCGAGTGAAGAGTGATGCCAGCCCATACGGGGTTATGGATGGTGCTGGCAACGTCATGGAGTGGGTGGGTGATTGGTATCTTGAGGGTGCTTATGCTGCGGCGTCCGACCGTAACCCGCAAAGTCCTGAGTACGGAACCTATAAGGTGCTGCGAGGGGCGGCCTATACCAGCGCGGGGTCCGACTTACGCATCACCGCACGCAGCAAGATGATGTCGGACTTTCGGGATGAAACCATCGGCTTTCGATGTGCTCAATCGAGTGTGGGAACTACCCAATCTGGAGAAGGACCAGCCGCGGAGAAAATCATAGGAAATCAAAGTAGTAGAGGATCAGAAACACGGCCAAAATGATATTGACAACCATTCCAGCCAAAACTATAATGTCGAACACTTTTGAATTTTTAGCCATAAAAATCCCTTTAAAAATCATGTGCGTGAGGGATTTTGATTAACACAGCGTCGCTGGTGTGTCAATTCAAAATACGTACTTAAACCGTTGGGGAGAATCATGATGGAAGCTGCTCAGGATGACGTCAAAGTTAAGATCGGCAAAATGATTTTCTACATCACCCTGGCAGTCGGCCTTTGGTTTTTTTACTGGTTCGGCGGCATTCAGTGCCCATGCTGATCCGGTATTCTGGCCTGGGAATTTGTTCATCTTGTTGAGGGGGGTTTGAGATGGGCCAAACAATTGTGTACGTCGTCGTATCGGTAGTGATCTGCGTCTCGTTTTTTGCGGCTGTTGACCACTTTTTGATGGACGCGCAGGGCTTGGACTTTTGGTATCTCCTTCGGAAGTAATGTTCCGAGGGGGAGGGGTTTGAAGTTGTTGTTCACATACGCGATGTATCAAGGAGGTAACTCATGGGCTCTGTAACCCGCACGAAGTTGATGTCGGTCATGGCGCTGTGCGCGATGATCGGCCTCCTCCTCATGCCTATTCTGGTTGCGATCCCTGCTCTTGCCAGCGACGGTGGCGCTCCTGCTGCTGGCGTGCAGGCGGAGGGTGGTGACGCAAAGAAGGTTGAGAAGGGTAAGGACGTTTATTACAAGACGGAGGGCATTGTCTCGGGTCCGCCGGCTCCGAAAACTACGGATAGCGACAAGGACTATCCGCGGTACAACTTTGAGAGTCGCGTCCTGCTCTGGTTTGCTAACCAGCAGCATCTGTACTACGGCAGCTTCGTGTTGGCTGTTCCTATTTTCTGTATGGTCATCGAATTCATGGGGGTCGTCACCAAGGATAAGGCGATGGCTAAGCGCTACGATCAGCTGGCCTACGACTTTATTAAGATCAGTCTGACGGCCTACTCGCTGACGGCTATTCTGGGTGGTATTCTGATCTTCACATTCCTGACTCTCTATCCAGCCTTCTTCCAGTATCTCTCGGGTATCTTTAGGCCGGTCATGCATATCTATGCATTGATGTTCGTGGCCGAAAGTGGAACCCTCTACATCTACTACTACGGCTGGGACAAGATGAAGGAGGGATTCCTGAAGTGGATTCACCTCAGTATGTCCGTTGTCCTCAACGTCATTGGTACCATCCTGATGTTCCTGGCGAACTCATGGATTGGTTTCATGATGTCTCCTGCCGGAGTCGATGAGCAGGGGCGGTATCTGGGGAACATTTGGCACGTGATCCACACGGCCTTGTGGAATCCGCTCAATCTCCACCGAATCTTGGGTAATATGGCATTTGGCGGCGGCGTCGTCGCGGCCTATGCGGCCTACCGATTCCTGTCGGCAAAAACCGATGAGGAGCGCGCCCACTACGACTGGATGGGTTATATCGCGATGGCGCTCGGTGTGGCGTTCCTCATTCCCCTGCCGTTCGCTGGTTACTGGTTGATGCGCGAAGTTTATGCCTATCGTCAGCAGATGGGTATTACCTTGATGGGCGGTTTGTTGGCGTGGTTGTTCATTATTCAGGCCACCATGATCGGTATTCTCTTTCTCAGCACCAACTACTATCTCTGGCAAGCATTGGGCCGGATGAGAGGGGCGGAGAAATATCAGCGCTATATCAAGTATCTCGTGTTCTTGCTCACCTGCGGATTCCTGGTCTTTATTACGCCGCATACGATCGTTATGACTCCCGCCGAGTTGAAGGCGATGGGTGGCCAGCAGCACCCGGTGCTAGGTAACTACGGTGTCATGTCGGCCAAGAACGGCGGCATCAACGTGATCATTACGACCACCGTTCTTAGTTTCGTCTGGTACATGCGAGGCAATAAGGTCTCGACGGTGTCGTGGGCAAAGTTCGGGAACATCTTCATGGGATGTTTCTTCTTCTTCGCGTACCTCAACATCATTATGTTGGCTATCTACGGCTACTATATTCCAGCCAACCTGCGCGTCGGATTGTCTGTCCCGCAGGTGGCTACCACGTTGTCCTGCCTCTTCTTCATGTTCGCCCTGAATAGCGTCATGATGAAGGGTGCCAAGCAGATGGGCCCGATTGAGTGGGGCAAAATTTCGGCCCGTTCTCAGTATGCCCTCATCATGTTGGCGACCGCGTTTACGTGGATGATGGGCCTGATGGGTTACATCAGGTCGTCTGTCAGCCTGTTTTGGCACGTCAATGAAATTATGCGCGACAACTCACCCTGGGCCTACACCCATACCGTGGGATTTGCTGCCAATATGATTTCAGCCAACGTGCTCTTTTTCTGGATTTCTATCATGTTCGTCTTTTGGTTGGGGGCCCTCGCTGCTAAGAAAGCTCCTGTCGAAGCGAAGGCGGCTGTGCCAGGTCGGGCGACAGCGCCAGCAGTTGGTCACTAATCAAAGCGCAAGAAATGAATCAATGAGGGAGGGCGTCTGGTCACTGTGGTGGCCAGAGCCTTCCCCTCCTGCAGGAGGTTTGAGCTGT
>JACOEF010000609.1 GCA_024998705.1 Nitrospira sp. | reverse complement strand
CCGACGATGATCATGACTTCGGCGATGAAGTTGACGGTTCCCGGCATTCCGATCGAGGCCATACACCCGATGACAAAGGCTGCGGATATAAAAGGCATCCGGTTGGAGAGGCCTCCCAGGGAAGGGATGTCCCGGGTGTGAGTTTGATCGTAGACCCAGCCCGCCATTGCGAACAGCATACCAGTGGCCATCGCGTGCGCGAACATATAGATCACGGCTCCGCTGAGGCTGATGTAGTCCAGTGCCGCCATGCCCAGGAACACATAACCCATATGACTGGAGCTGGAATAGCCGATGACGTATTTGGTGTCCTTCGCATAGTAGGCGACGAGACCGCCATAAATGATGCTGAAGATACACAACACTGCAGCGATGGGCATCAGTTCCCGGGTGGTTTCGGGAAGGATTTCAAACGCGACACGGATAATTGAAAAGTGGCCGAGTTTCATCAGCACGCCGGCATGCAGCATGCTGGTGGCGGCCGGTGCGGCGGCGTGCCCGACCGGAGACCAGGAATGCAACGGCCAAATCGGAGCGATCGACGCAAAGCCGAAAAAGATCAGCAGCCAAATGAGTGTGGCTAAGGGCCCTGAGAAATGGGCTTTCTCACGCAAAATGAGGATGTCGAAAGTGTTCAGCCCAGAGAATTTGTAAATGAGCAGAATTCCCATCAAGGCGGCCACGGCAAAGGCGGAAAGGAACAGCACCAGTTTCATAGCCGCATATTCTTTGCTGTTCGCGGCGAAGTTGAAAATGAACCCGACCGAGTCCCGTTGTTTCAGACCTTCAGGATCGGTCATTTCGAGATATTTCTTGGTGTGGCTGCCCCACATGCCCAGGAGCAGATACATGGGGATCACGGACATTTCATAGAAGAAGTACAAGAAGAATAAGTCGAGCGACATGAAGACGCCGATCGTGGCCGCGGCGAGAATCAAGATCCAGATGTAGAACTCCTTCATCCGGTCCTTGATGTGCCATGAGACGAAGATGCCGGCGAATAAGAGAATGCCCGATGCGAGGACCAAGGGAGTGCCGATACCGTCTACGCCGAGATGAAGTGAAATGCCCAGCTGACGCGACCACTCAATGCGTTGGATGAATTGGAACCCGCCTTTCACTGAGTCATAGGCGTAAAAGAGATAGACGGATGCGGCCAATGAAACAAAGGCAGACCCGGCCGCGATACCGCGCACCAGTGAGACTTGTCGGTTGGAGACAAAAATGAGCGCGAGGGCCCCTAGGAAGGGGGCGAATAAAATGATGAGCAGGGTGTATTCAGCCATGATCTTACTTCGCGGGCACGTGGATAACGGTGTCTACTGAGGCCACTTTTGCACGATCAAGTCGGTCGACGAGGGCTTGAATTGATCCATTCATCATCCGCAGGAACGGCGAAGGATACAGGCCGATCCACAAAATCATAATCGACAGCGAGAGCGCAATGGTGATTTCTCGCATGTGGAGGTCCTTGACGGCCGCCGACACATTTTTACTCAGAGGCCCCAACATGGCGCGTTCGTAATACCAGAGGAAATAGGCGGCTCCGAAAATCACGCCAAGCACCGCCACGGCTCCGAACCACCATTTGGCTTTGAAGGCGCCCAGAAGAATTAAAAATTCGCCGACAAAACCGTTCGTCCCTGGCAGTCCGATAGAGGCCATGCCGATCAAGAGGAGGAACGTGGCCAGGAGCGGAGCTTGTTTGGCGAAACCACCGAAGGCGGACAACTGCGAACTTTGCCGACGAGTCGACAAAAATCCAGCCATGAAAAAGAGACCGGCCGTACTGAACCCCAGGTTAATCATGGTCAGCAGGCTGCCCTGGAGGCCTTGAAAGTTCAAGGCAAACAATCCCCCCACCACAAGCCCGAGGTGGCTGATGCTGCTGAACGCGAGTAATCGTTTGAAATCCGATTGCACCAGCGCCACGACCGCGCCATAAAGAATGGCGGATAGCGCCAAGACCATTACGATGGACACAACCCCTTCACTTTTTGATGCATCGGGTAACAATGGGAAGGTGAAACGAAGGAACCCGTAGGTGCCCAGTTTCATGCCGGCTAACATGACGGCCATTCCAATCGGACCTTCCACGAGCGCATCAGGCAGCCAGGTGTGGAAGGGAAAGACGGGTGCCTTGAAGGCAAATCCCATAAACATGAGCCAGAAAATTAAAATCTGTTGCGAGAGGGGAATGGGAACGGACAGCAACTCCAATAAGTCGAACGAATAGACGTGGTCTAAGTGATGGGTCACGGCCCACTGGTGATAGTTGATGTCCAGCAAGGCAATGCCGACGAGCATGAAGACGCTGCCCAGCAATGTATAGAGCACGTACTTGAGTGCGGCGTAATGCCGGTCCGGTCCTCCCCCCCAGAGCTTGATGAGAAAATAGCTTGGGATGAGCATAAGTTCCCAAAAAACAAAAAACAGGATCAGGTCAATGGAGACAAAAATTCCGATGGTGGTGGTCTCGAGCGCCAGCAGGGCCATGAAGTAGAGACGCAACTGGTTGCGTACCGTATCCCAGGAGTAGATGACGACTAGTACGGTCAGGAATGCGGTCAGGCCTACGAAAAGGACGCTGATACCGTCGACGGCGAGGTGATATCCGATTCCGAGGGCCGGCATCCACCGCGCATGTTCGGCGAATTGCATGGCCGCCGAGTCCGGCACAAAACGCATTAACACCAGACACGCTAGTGCCAGTTCCACCAGGGTGATGCCCAGTGTCGTAGTTTTAAGAAGATCTTCGTCGTCGATGAGCCAGAGCACGGCTGCGCCCGCCAGCGGGAGGAAGATCAGGTACGAGAGGATCGGGAAACCAAAACTAAACTCTTCAAGCATCGTGTGTCCAAGCCATCGACTGCATCAACGTGATGAATAGCCGGTGGAGCCGGCTCCCGTCCAAATCAGGAGAATAACGTGCGCGAGAATAAAAAGCCCAGCCACGATGATGGCTGCATACTGGTGAACCATGCCGGTCTGGAGACGTCGCCAGGAACGGGCCAAGAGATGATTTGCATAGCCGATAATATTCAGGCCCGCATAGACGACGTGCTTTTCGGTCCAGGTAATGGCTGCCGAACTGGCATCCGTGCCCCGGTCAATTGAGCGGACAAGCCCGTCGATGATGGTCCGGTCGAACCAATCGCAGAGCCGTCCCAATTGCTTCGTCGGTTCCACAAACAGTCGGTCATAGAGCTCGTCGACATAGTATTTATTGAGCAGCGTGGTGTATATGCCGGGCATACGGTCCGCGAGGGCTGCTGCTGCGGATGAGGGGCCGCTGTAAAAGTAATGTGCGAGGCCCCACCCAAGGAGTGCAATGACGGTGGCCGTTCCCATGAGACCGAGCATCAAGCCCGGCGGGGTCGCGTGTTCTTCCCCTGCCACGCCGGCGACGGAATGGAGGAAATGGTGAAACCAGCCGTTTTCCGGTGGAACGCCCGGGAACCCGCCGAGGACGGACAATGTGGCCAGCACCGCGAGTGGGCCAATCATGACCATTGGCGATTCGTGCACGTGCTCCGCCGTATGATGGTCGAGCCGTGACGTTCCATAGAAGGTGAGGTACGTCAGGCGGAACATGTAAAAGGACGTGAGGAATGCGCCGACTGCTGCCATGCCGTACAGGACGTAATGATGGTGGACGAAGGCGTGGCCCATGATCTCATCTTTGCTCCAGAATCCTGCCAGAGGCGGGATTCCCGCTATCGCAATCGTCCCAATGAGAAACAAGGTGTGGGTCCAAGGGATCTTCGACTTCAAGGCTCCCATCTTTCGGATATCCTGCTCGCCGGAGAGGGCATGGATGACGGACCCGGCTGACAAAAAGAGGAGAGCTTTGAAGAAGGCGTGGGTCATGAGATGGAATACGGCGGCTGTGTAGGCGCCGAGACCGCAGCCAAGGAACATATACCCGAGTTGGCTCACAGTGGAATAAGCCAGGACACGCTTGATGTCCGTTTGCACCAGTCCGATCGTGGCTGCAAAGAGTGCCGTCCAGCCGCCGATCCAGGCGACCGTTGTCATAGCCATTGGCGCGAGGTCGAAAATGGCATGATTGCGAACGATCATGTACACGCCGGCCGTGACCATCGTGGCCGCATGGATGAGTGCGCTGACGGGGGTCGGGCCCTCCATCGCATCGGGCAGCCAGGTGTAGAGCGGGAGCTGGGCCGATTTCCCGACCGCTCCGACCAGCAGGCAGAGCGCGATCGCGGTGGCCATTTCAGGCGACAGTTGCGCCGCATTCTGCATGACCTGCGTGTAGTCGAGTGTCCGGAAGTTCACGAAGACGAGGAAGATGGCCAGCAAAAAGCCTGCATCCCCGAT
>JACOEF010001001.1 GCA_024998705.1 Nitrospira sp. | reverse complement strand
GCTGCTGCCACGCTTTGATCATGGACTGGACGGTTTTTTCGTCCTTGTCCAGGTAGGTACGATTGGATTCGGTCACCGAGGTACGGAGGAAGGGGGTGGCGGCGAGCTGTTGCGCCTCATTGACGCCACGCGTCACCTGCATCTCAATTCGCCGGGCGGCTTCCACCGCCACTTCTTTAAAATTGGCCCCGATGGTTTCTCGAAGCGCTCGGCGCTCTTCGAGATAGGTGAGCACGAGGGAGAGGCACAACGGGAGGAGCCCGACCATCACGATGGCCGTAATGATCTTTCGCTGGAGACTGTGAGACCGGCTCCAGAACAGCATGGGTGCGGCTTACCCCGACAAACGGCCCTCTCACAACAGTTGACAGGGCCTCAGCCCAGGCTCGGACGATCCGAGCCTAGCGACGCTTCATGAGACTCCCGGCACTGCCGGGCCACAGCAGCAACAACGGGCTCGCCACGAAGACCGATGAATAGGTGCCGAACATCACGCCCCCGAGTAACGCCAGAGAGAAATCGTGCAATACCTCGGCACCTGCAAGCACCAGCGGAATCAGCACGATGATCACGGTTAAACTGGTGACGATGGTGCGGCTCAAGACCTGATTGATGGCCTGATTGATGATCGTTTCTTCATCTTCACGCCGGCGCGTCCGTAAATTCTCACGGATCCGATCGAAGACGACCACCGTGTCCGTCAACGAATATCCTGCCAAGGTCAACAAGGCCGTGATAACCAGCAACGTAATCTCTTTATCGAGGAGATAAAAGACACCCAGGACAGCCAGTACATCGTGAAACGTCGCCAAGGCGGCCGCCACGCCGAATCGCAATTCGAAGCGGATCGCAATGTAGATGACGATCCCGACGAACGAAATCAGGACCGCGATCATGGCATCTTCCTGCAGCTTCTTCCCGATCGTCGGGCCGATTTCCATGCTCGAATCCACCACAAACTTGTTGGCGGGAAATTCTTTGCTAAACACCGCCACGACCCGTTCGGCGACTTTCTCCTCAATCGTCGTCGACGCCTTTACGCGAATGAGCAACTTGTTATCTTGCGTAAATTCTTGCAGCTCCGCAGACCCCAAACCGTTGGTCTCCAGCGCCCGCCGCGCCTCATCGATCCGG
>JACOEF010000507.1 GCA_024998705.1 Nitrospira sp. | reverse complement strand
TCTGTAGCTCGCACAGGAAACAGAGCTGCTGCAGCTTCACGTCACTTAATAATCCATAGGGTTCAGCCAACGAGAGCGCATACAGGAGCAGCGCTCGATCAATCGTCATTTCATGAGACTTGCGCACGGGTGCAATCTCCTCTGAATCGTCGATAACCGGCAGGACTATAAACAGGCGCGTTTGGATTCGTCAATCGATGATCGCACCAGTCAGATACCCCCTTGACCCATCGAGCCACTTTCGTCTTTAATGGGCCACTTTTATCCCCATTCACACACCATGAGCAAAACTCTCAAAGAAATGGAGGTGCTTCGCCAGCACCTGGCCAAGCACCAGCTGAAGCTGACTCGGCAACGAGAACTGATTCTGACGGCATTCCTCCGACAAGAACACGTCACGGCCGAGACGATGTACCATCAGCTGGCCAAAAAGGACCCCCACCTGGGACTTGCCACAATCTACCGCACACTGAATCTGTTCTGCGAGGCGGGCATCGCCCAAGCTCGACACTTCGGCACGCAAACGCAATACGACAATATCTCGCACAAGGGCCATCACGACCACCTCATCTGTACCGGCTGCGGGACGATTGTGGAGTTTGAAAATTGTGAGATTGAACGGCTGCAGGAAGAAGTCGCCACGAAGAACGGCTTTGTGATCCAAACTCACCGACTGGAGCTCTACGGCCTCTGCGCCCGTTGCCGCCATTGACGGACCGCCCTCCCATCCAGTATCATCTTGAGATAGCTTATCAATTTCAACTAGGAGGCCCCGAGGGCCGTCCCTACACGTGGAGGCATGCCGTATGGCTTCATTCCCTCGCGCATTTTTAGCGCTCACGCTGACCCTCAGTGCGCTGACATTCTCGCAGTGGGCGAAAGGAACCGCGGGAGCGGCCGACAAGCTGGTGGTCTACTCAGGTCGCGCAGAACGCCTCATCAAACCGGTACTGGACGAGTTTCAAGCCAAAAGCGGCATCCAGATCGACCTCCTCTCTTCCGGCACCACTGAACTGGTCAACCGATTACAAGCCGAAGGCGATCGCACCTCAGCCGATGTTTTTTTGACGAACGACGCCGGCAGTCTCGAACATGCCCGGGAACTCAAGCTTCTCCGCCCCATGAACATGCGCGAAGTTGAACGAGCGATCCCACCCCAATTCCGCGCCACCGACAACAGCTGGATCGGACTTTCCGGTCGCTTCTGGATCGTCGTCTACAATACCAACCTGGTGAAGCCGGACCAGATCAAATCATTGTTCGACCTCGCCCAGCCGCAATGGAAAGACAAGATCGCCGTCCCCAACTCCGGCAGCGAGTATCTTCAGGCTGGGGTGTCGGTCATCAAGGCCACCTTCGGAGATGAGCGGACGAAGCAATTTCTCCAGGGGCTCAAGACCAATGTAGGCACGCAGGTCTATCAGAAGAGTTCGCAGATCGTAGAGGCCGTTGCGAAGGGCCAAGTCGCCGCAGGCATTGTGAACCACTACTACATCTCTCGCCACCTTGCGTCACAGCCGACCGCTCCAATCGCGGCTGTCATGACAGATCAGCAGGAAGGCGGCATGGGCGCCATCATGAATGTGACCGGAATCGGAGTCACTCGAGCATCCAAACATGTCGACAGTGCGAAGCTCTTGATTGAATTCCTGGTCGCCCAAGCCGGGCAGAAAATGTTCGCGGACCTGGACAAGGAATACCCCCTGCATCCGGAGGTGAAAGCCGATCCGGCGCTCATCGACCGTCATACCTTCCGGGCGGCTCAAGTTCCGCTCGCTCGACTTGCTGAGTTGCGCGAAGCCACACTCACACTCATTGAGCAGGTCGGCCTTCGCTAACCTATCCATTCCATGCTGACCGCCACGAGATCTCACGCGCCCTCTTCACTCCAGTGGATCAGCCTGGTTACGGCGGCCTTCCTGATCCTCCCCACCTGCTATATCGTGTACGTGGCACTCACCGCCGCGCCGACCGTGTGGAGTCGCCTCTGGTCGACGCGTATTCCCGAACTTCTTTGGAACACGCTCTCGCTGGCCACCGGCGTAGCCGTAACCACGCTCCTCCTTGGCGTCTCACTGGCCTGGATCATCGTTCGATACGAATTTCCCGGGCGCCGAATCTGGGAATGGGCACTCGCCTTACCCCTCGCCATGCCGACCTATGTGCTGGCCTATGTCTATGCCCATCTCCTCGGATTGGGTGGCCCGGTAGAGCACTGGTGGCAGACGCTCATGGGACCAGATGCTCGACTACTCTCCCCGCAGGGATTCGTCGGCGTGACTCTCATCATGGCTCTCGATACGTTCCCGTTCGTGTACCTCCTGGTTCGAGGGGCCCTGCTGAATCTGAATCTCTCCTTTGAGGAAGTGGCACGCGTGTGCGGCGCGTCTCAATGGGCGCCCCTCCGACGGGTCACGCTCCCGCTCATCCGCCCCGCCGTTGCCGCGGGGCTGGCACTCGTGATTTTGTATGTGATTTCGGACTTCGGGGCGGTCTCGCTCCTCCGCTACCAAACACTGACCTATGCGGTGTATCAGCAGATGACCAGCCGCTACGATCACACGGCCGCTAGTATCCTAAGTCTGCTCCTCGTCGTGATGGCGATCATTTTTCTCGTCACCGAGCGATGGTTTCGGCAGCGAAGCCGCTTTTATCAAACGTCCGGCCGATACCGGAGCGCGACTCGTCGACGCGCAGGTCCCATGGGAACCGCGTTTCTCACCAGCTACGTGGTGGTGGTCTTCGCGGCGGCCTTCGGGATCCCCGCGGCCATGTTGATTCAATGGAGCATCGAGGCCGTTTCCCAAGGTGCACTGGACGCACGCTTCTTCGGCTTTATCTGGAACAGCAGTTTTCTAGCCGCATTGGCGGCATGCGGGGCGGTGATCATCGGTCTACCGCTGGCCTATCTCGCCAGCTGTCGGCCCTCGCGCCTTAATCTCGCCTGCCTCCAAGCCGCCTATGCCGGATATGCCCTACCCGGCCCGGTTGCCGCACTCGCTGTGCTGGTGCTCTTCACTCAGTTCGCACCCGTCCTGTACGGCACCGTGGTGGTCTTGCTTGTCGCCTACATTGTGCACTTTCTCCCGGTTGGGCTACAGTCGATGGAACCGGCACTCCAGCAAGTCACGCCCAATGTGGAGGAAGTAGCACGTACCTTAGGCTGCACGACCCGTCATACGCTTCGGCGTGTAACCCTGCCGCTCATTCGTAATGGGTTTATTGCTGCATGGGTGCTGATGTTTCTTCAGACCATGAAAGAACTTCCAGCCACATTGCTGCTGCGGCCGGTCGGATTTGATACACTGGCGATTCGCGTCTGGCTCGAGGCCAGCGAAGAGTATTATCAGTTGGCGGCACCCGCGGCATTGTTGATTGTTCTCCTCAGTCTGCCGGCACTACTACTGCTGGTGTCGAAAGATTGGCGAGGCCGCGCGCAGGAAGTCGTGAGTTGAATTCCATGAATGGCTCAGCCCCCCACACACAATCAGGAAAGACCACCGCGACCGCGCTTGAGGCCATGGATATTGCAGGTGAGCGCTCCTCAGTTCTGGAGCTACGCGAGGTGTCCTGCGCATATGAGCCGAAGCGGCCGGCTGTCGAACACATTACCTCCACGGTGCACCAGGGCGAAATTCTC
Source organism: Nitrospira sp. (assembly GCA_024998705.1). Taxonomy (GTDB): domain Bacteria; phylum Nitrospirota; class Nitrospiria; order Nitrospirales; family Nitrospiraceae; genus Nitrospira_A. The sequence continues at coordinate 1,255 of JACOEF010000507.1, read as the reverse complement.
TGCCTCTTGGGCCCATCCGGATGCGGAAAAACCACTATTCTTCGCGCCATTGCCGGATTCGAACGGGTGACCGCCGGAAGCATCGTCCTGTCCGGACAACTCGTTTCTTCGCCGAACGTGATGGTGCCGACGGAAGAACGGCAGATCGGCATGGTCTTTCAAGAATATGCGCTGTTTCCACATCTGCGCGTCGAGAAAAATATCGCCTTCGGTCTCAGCCACCTCTCACGCACACAGCAGCGGGCCATCGTCGATGACCTCCTCACCCTCACCGGCTTACGCGGTCTTGAGCAGCGATATCCGCATGAGCTCTCGGGGGGACAACAGCAACGCGTGGCACTCGCCCGCGCCCTCGCCCTGCGCCCGGTATTGTTGCTGCTCGATGAACCGTTCAGCAATCTCGATCCCGACATGGCAAGCCGCATGCGACAAGATCTCCACGCCCTGCTCCGGCAAACCAAGACCACAGCAATTCTCGTCACCCATGACCACGACGAGGCGTTTTCCATGGCCGACCGCGTCGCGGTCCTGAACCGGGGACGGCTGGAACAGTTCGACACTCCGGAAGCGATTTACCACGTACCCACGACTCCCTTCGTGGCCGACTTCGTCGGACAAGCGGACTTTATCTCCGGGGTCGTGGCCAATGATGTGGTGACCACCGAGATCGGGGACTTTCCCAACACCCGGCACCTCGCGACCGGAACCAACGTGGTCGTGATGATTCGCCCTGACGACATTCATATCGTCCCGACCAAGGGCGCCAATGCCCATATTCTGGCGCGACAATTCAAAGGCTCCGAAAACGTGTACACAATCCAACTGCCATCTGGGCAAGTTGTACACAGCAGCGAATCGTCTCTGAGCATCTATCAAACCGGCACGGCGATTGCCCTTCGCGTGGTGGCCACCCATACGGTCCTCTTCCCGCAACCACTCGACGCAACAACAACGGAGCAGGCAGGACCCGCCGCGGCTTCCCCTCCGTAATACCGTGCTCAATTCGGGCCTGCATCAAAGATCAAGCGGGGGGGGCACCCCACAGAGAGACAACCGTGCGAGGCGGAGGATCGACGAATGGATCTGCTGAAGAATGCGGTGGAATATGGAATCATCGGCATGCTGATCGCCTTGAGCGTCTGGTCGGTGGCGGTGGCGGTCGAGCGGTGGCTCTACTATCGACGTGTAGACCTGTCACAATTCACGGACATTCAAACGTTCGAAATGGCGTTGACCAAGCGTTTGGTCATTATCG
>JACOEF010000608.1 GCA_024998705.1 Nitrospira sp. | reverse complement strand
CAGGTTCACCGATCCGAACCACCGGCGTCTGCGTAATGCAGGTATTCTGGTTCGATCGCTGGAACTTGATCATCTCGTATACATCAAGGCCGGAGTCGTTTCGCTTGCGGCCTTCTTTGGCATCCGCCCGCACCACAATCCGGGTGGCATCAACACTTTCCACCACACCTTCACGTTTGGCCTGCACGACATACCCCGAGTCACGCGCAACCACCGCCTCCATGCCGGTGCCGACCAATGGCGATTCGGCCTTCAACAGAGGCACGGCTTGCCGCTGCATGTTCGACCCCATCAAAGCACGGTTCGCGTCGTCATGCTCAAGGAACGGGACCAACGCCGTGGCGACGCTGACGACCTGCTTCGGAGACACGTCCATGTATTCGATTTTGTCGGGGGTCGCAGTAATAAAGTCCCCGGCTGAACGCGCCGAGACCGTTTCGGACACGAGGCGACCAGCCGCATCAACTTTCGAATTGGCCTGGGCGATAATGTACTTGTCTCCCTCGATCGCCGAGAGATACTCCAGTTCGTCACTGACTCGACCCTTCACCACTTTCCGATAGGGCGCCTCGATAAAACCAAATTCGTTGATGCGCGCATAGGTGGCAAGGGACGTGATCAATCCGATGTTCGGACCTTCCGGCGTCTCAATCGGACAAATGCGGCTGTAGTGCGACGGATGCACATCGCGCACTTCGAAGCCTGCCCGTTCGCGCGTCAAACCACCGGGACCTAGGGCCGACAGGCGGCGCTTGTGCGTGATCTCGGCAAGGGGGTTCGTTTGGTCCATGAACTGGGACAGCTGACTGCTACTGAAGAATTCCTTGACCGCTGCGACCACAGGCTTGGCATTGATCAAGTCGTGCGGCAACACGGTCTCCATGTCCAGGAGATTCATGCGCTCTTTAATGCTCCGCTCCATGCGCACGAGGCCGAGCCGGAACTGGTTTTCCAAAAGTTCACCGACAGACCGCACGCGACGATTGCCCAAGTGGTCGATGTCGTCGATCTCACCTCGACCGATCTTGAGATTCACCAGATACCGCACCACCTCAACAATATCTTGCGCCGTCAAGGTCCGCTGCTCGAGGGCGAAGTCCAACCCCAGTTTCTTGTTGAGTTTGAGCCGCCCGACCGGCGACAGATCATAGCGCTTCGGACTTAAAAACAAATTATCGAACAAGGCCCGCGCAGTTTCGACAGACGGAGTTTCACCTGGCCGGAGACGGCGATAGATTTCGACCATCGCCTCTTCTTTCGACCCGGTACGCTCCATATCGAGCGTATCCAGGATCACCAGCGTGGCATTAGTCGTATCCAGAT
>JACOEF010000092.1 GCA_024998705.1 Nitrospira sp. | reverse complement strand
GTGTCCTGGCCACGATTGGTGATGGCGCCCCCCCGATTCTCACACTGCCGTATTATCCCCATACACTGCCTGTACCTCGCAGCAAGGACGAGATGCAGCGGATTGTCGCCACGCTCGGCGCCGATCAATCGGCGGCGACAAGGATCTCCGGCATCGAACCGATACGTGTGCCGGGACGCGAGTCGTTACGCGCCCGCGGAACGGGCAACGAAACGCCCAGCTACATTGCGGAAGGCGATGCCCCCCATCTGGTCGCCTTTGCGATCTCACCGACGAACCGCGAGGCTGGCACAAAGCTGATTCGCCAATATATTGGCATTCATGCAGCGAACCCGTACGCTGATTATCGGAATCGATCACTGTGGGGAATTCTTGGCGCGGTCCTCTGCCACCCCGAGGCCGATTGGGCCAGAGATGGGACGAGATTGCTGGTCACGGGTGCATTCGCGCCAAGTCCCATCCGCTTTCGCGAGGCCTTCCGGATCGCTGTGCAATGCCATCTTGCCCAGGCGGGCGTCGCAGACGCTCGCGTCGAATTCGACCGAACGGTACGCGAGACACACGCCGGCGCCGCCCGTCTTCGCGAATCACGATGGGAATCTGACTCGTGGGGCAATCACAGCCGACGTTTTGCCTGCCTGGCCGAATGTGCGGCGGTCGCTCTCAAAGATCAGACACTGGGGGAAGTGTTACTGAACGAGGCCGCTGTGCTTCCAGTCGGATTCGCTGGCTACCAGGCGCCTGCGAGCCTACCCCTCGCCGAAGCGAACAAGATCGTCAGGCCGGGCGATGCGCCTTCGCTATCGGCTGCTCTTATTCAGGCGCGCAGTTCGGCACACAACGTCCAGGACCCGGGATTCTGTGCGCGTACAACAGCGCGAGTCAACGCGATGCGAGATATATGGTGGGCGGGACCGATGGAGGATTTGACCGGCGTTCTCGACGAGTTTATCCGAGATCCGTTCGCGCGTCGGTTCGCCCCGATTCATCGGGTCGCCGAGGACTTCGAAGCGCGGCCGAATACTGAGGAACGCATTGTGCTCGACGAGATCAGGAACGCACGCACGCTGACAGACCTCGCGCGAAACGTCTTTCATCTCCCCGTTTCCGCTTTCGAGCGACTAAATCCTGGCGTCCCACAGGATATCAGTGCCGTGGAGACAATCGCTGTCCCCGATCCTAAATTTGCCCCGCTGCTCGCTGCGCGATTCTCAGCTGAACTATTGAGTTGCACTGACCTCCCCGACGATGTTCGTATTTTGTATCTGGCTCGACTCGTTCCCATCGCACTCGCAAATGCCACGACACTCGACCTTGTCCTCGCACGTCTTACTCTTGCGACGACGGCGGATTCCTTGATGCTCGCGGAGTTGCTTGCTGTTGCGCCAGTGCCGGAAGCTGACACGAGTGTGATGGCGATGTGCCTAAGGTCCAACGGCCTCGCCCCAAACCACACCATCGGCCGCGATTAGAGGGGGCTTCAAAAATTTGGACAGTGTGATAAGTGGTAGCCTTGCTTCACCGAAGCCACCAATTGGTGGCGAACCAGAGGAGTAAGGTGATAAAGAGAACGAGACGCAATCACGGGGTGGCATTCAAGGCCACGGTGGCGTTGGCGGCGGTTAAAGGCGACAAGACCCTGGCCGAATTGGCCGAGCAGTTTCAGGTCCAGCCCACCCCGATTACCGACTGGAAACAGCAGCTCCAGGACCGGGCCATGGACGTGTTTGGTGGGACGAAACCGCCGTCGGAGGCGCCGGATCTCAAGAACCTGCACGCCAAAATCGGCCAGCTGACCTTGGAGTGCGTATTCCGACCCAAGCCGGCCACCCATTCCGACGGAACGCGGCCACTGTTTCGAGCCTTCTCGGAATCGGTGGCCGACATCCCTCGGAATAAGCCGGCGATCCGCCACGGGCTTCTTTCGGAGCCGTCCGCAACACAGGTCCTCGTTCAGGTGGACGTGAAGATCATAGCGGCAGTTTATTTGAAATAATGCGTGCGAATCACACATCTAATTGAAGGACTTTTCGCCTCCGGAATGCTTCGAGGAAAGTTGTTCGTCTTTTCGCGGAGTGCCTGTCCTTTCTGCACGGAGATTCAGTGTTGCTTCAATCTTGGGTTGTACGAACCCCCTCAATTCGTGAATTTGTTCAGCACTCAGCGCATCCTTATGGATCTCTACTCCCCCCTCCTTGTACGTGAACGAAGTTGACATCAGGCACAACCAAACTGCCCCTACGACACCCACGCTTAGAACGGTGGCCACACGCTGCACGTTGTCAGGCCATTCTTCTATACAACGAATAATCAAAGGCTCAAAAGGTGGGTGTTGAGCATATTCGACAAAAAGCCGTCTCGCCAGGTCGACCGAGTCCGTGGGGGGGAGCGGTTGGTCAGCATGGAGTTTTAGTGTTTGAAGCATTGGTGCGATCATTTCTACATTGTCCAAAACCGATTTTAGCCCATCTTCGATCTGATCAAGCGCTCCGTCGACCCCTCTCAGAAGTTGATCATGAAAAAGTTCGAATGCCCGAATAACAACGAGATCCCGGCTTAGTGCAATGGTTTGTATAGCCGACACCATAAGAGATCCTCCGGACAGGAAAGTTAGTAGAAGATCACCGCCAGCTGCCGAACAAACTAAAGGCGGTCCAGGCTTCTGGGACGATGCTCGATCCGTTCTGCTCAATTAAGGAAAGTATACTCTCGCGCCAGGCTTGGGAACGGGACATGCGCTTTCCGAGCCAGCGCGCATAATACTCGACGAAGAAGAAGCTTGTTTTCGCCCATTCGAGGTTCTAATGGCTGGCTAGTACACAGCTGGCACCAGTCAACCGAAGGGCAAACTCCATCCCGAGGACATCACCGCCTTTTCCAGGAATGCCTTGTCCAGACACACAGGCATTCAGGCAGATATCACGCGCCTTAGTTGAAACTCCACTATCGTGAATCTGTTGTGGGGTAAGCAGGCGGTGTGGTTGGCCATCACGTACCGGTGGTCCCTGACTGTCACCAATGAGTAAACCGGAGAATTCCCACGGGTTCTGGTTAGGGTCAAATGCACCATGTGCGTCGACGTGGATTAAATCGAACTGATTTATTGCATCAAGGACATGCGCCTTCGAAATCGTTGAGTGATCTATCGTTTGTGTCCGTAAGCTTGCTGTCAGGGCTGCCACTACTCGAGAAAAGGCAAGATGCTTCGTCCTGGGATCTTTTTCGTCAGCAGGTGCCACAAAAATCGCTCCCGCTGTGCGAGGGAATTGATATTCAGAGTGTGCGAGTTGAAAAGCGTCTGCAAAGGAAGTGCAACGCGACATAGATACCCACCTGATAGCTGGCGAATTCTGCAGTCTGATGTATTGAAAGGGAATGAGGTGCAGGGGATCCTCCGCGGCTATGCACACATGATCGCCTTCCTTAATATGCCCAGCGTTAAGGCCCTTCGCTAGCGGAGAGAGCAGAGGGGACAAAACCTCCGGTGGGGTGTATGTCGGCCTACCAAAAAGATTGGGGCGCGACCATTCTGATGGATCTAAGCGTGGGATCTGCTGATACACTTTGTCGAGAGGTAGTTCGATGAACTCATGTAACAGTGTTCCATCGGCGCAGTACAAAACTGCATGAATCTCTCGCGATGTATGTATCGAAGTGAATCCTATGTAGTGTACATTTCGACCAAGCGAGTTGGTTTTGGCTTGGGACAGGCGAACCAAACCTGGCCTTTCTGCGGCTGCCGCCACCAAAGACCTGCCTCGGCGAAGCTCGAAGGCATCGGCAACATGATTAACCCGCGCGGGGTGTTCCGGAAGTTCCAACGCCCGTCTCGGCAAGTCGGGGAAAAAGTTAGCGATGTCGCTCTTGACAGCCAATTCAGATACCTTTGCCCTGGCGTCGCGAAGATGAACTAGCATTTCCTGGAGCGGCTGCACACTTTCGGCGGGACGACTGGCGTCACTCAAAATTAAGAGTCTCGCCCAATTAATCAGCCATTGACTATGTATATCGCCCGCCTTCTGTGTCCATCGCTGTGCGAGATCACACTCGTACAGTAGATGGTGAGCTTCCCCCCCCACTCCTTCCCTGTTGTAGAAAGCCATGACACGGTGAAACAAACGATTCACCCAGTCAAATGTCACGCGGTCGAAGTCTCCAGAGGGGCTTTGGTAACGTCGCAATGCCTCCTG
>JACOEF010000477.1 GCA_024998705.1 Nitrospira sp. | reverse complement strand
ATGGTGCGAACAAACACGATGGTGCGTCCCGGGTCGGATGCGGCGGTGTTGCGGGTAAAGGGGACGAATAAGGCGCTCGCGTTATCGGTCGATTGCAATGGACGCTACTGCCTGCTGAACCCCTACGAAGGCGCCAAAATCGCGATTGCGGAATGTGCGCGGAATCTGGCCTGTTCGGGAGCGGAGCCGATAGGGGTCACCGATTGCCTGAATTTCGGCAATCCGCAGCGTCCTGAAGTCATGTGGCAGTTTGTGCTCGCGATTGAAGGCCTCAAGGATGCCTGCGAAGCGTTGAATGTGCCCATCGTGAGCGGCAACGTGAGTTTGTACAATGAGACGAATGACCTGTCGATATATCCCACACCGATGATCGGAATGGTTGGCTTGATCGAAGAGGCCGATCGTGCGGTGACGCAGTGGTTCAAGCAGGCCGGCGACGCCATCATTCTTCTGGGGCAGACCCGGGAAGATCTCGGCGGGACGGAATATCTGAAAGTGTTGCACCATCGTGAGCAGGGCTCTCCGCCGTTGCTGAATCTGGACAGCGAAAAGGCTGTGCAGCAGTGCACCATCCGGCTCATTCGAGAGGGGTTGGTGCAGTCGGCCCATGACTGTTCCGATGGTGGAGTGGCGGTGGCTTTGACGGAGTGCTGCATCTCGGGTTCAGCCCAACAGCTGGGGGCTGTGGTACAATTGTCTCTCGACGGTCTTCGTCGCGACGCGGTGCTTTTCGGGGAAAGCCAATCGCGGATTGTGCTCTCCGTGAAAGCGGAGCTGGCCGAGAGGGTCTTGAATATGGCCTGGGATGCCGGTGTCCACGCCACCAGGATCGGTACTGTCGAAGGTGCCCGGTTGGTGATTCAGGTAGATGGCGATCAACAGGGGGGGGGCTGCACGGTCGATCTCGAATTGACGACCTGTATGACCATTGGGGATGCGCCATCCCACGCGCGTTAGGTCAGGACTAGGGTACAGACGTCATGGCCAAAGAATTACCCTTGATTACTCCCGATAAATTTCACGACGAATGCGCCGTCTTCGGCATCTACGGGCATAAGGAAGCCGCGAACCTTGCCTACCTTGGCCTCTACGCGTTGCAACATCGCGGACAGGAAGCCTCCGGTATCGTCTCCAACGACGGCGAGCAATTTTACGTTGAAAAGGGGCAGGGGCACGTTGCCGATATTTTTTCGCAGCAGGCTTTAGCGCGTCTGCCCGGCACGATGGCCATCGGTCACAATCGCTACTCGACTGCGGGTGGAGCCGGTCTCAAGAATGTGCAGCCCTTGAGCGTCAACTTTGCCTTCGGCAACCTGGCTGTGGCGCATAATGGGAATCTGATCAATGCCACCATGCTTCGCAGTGAGCTGGAAGCGTATGGGGCCATTTTTCAATCGACCTCCGATACGGAAGTCATCATCCACCTCATTGCCCATTCGCGAGCGGACACGTTGTTGGATCGAGTGATCGATTCGCTCACCCAGGTTCGCGGCGCGTTCTCGGTGGTGTTGATGACCGATCAGGGCATTGTCGCCGCGCGCGATCCTCATGGATTCCGTCCCCTGTGCCTGGGGCGGTTTCGTGACGCTTGGATTGTGGCCTCCGAAAGTTGCGCGTTTGATCTGTTGGACGCCGAATATGTGAGAGAGATCGAGCCGGGGGAGTTGGTCGTCCTGGATCACCAGGGTGTCACGAGCTTTAAGCCATTCGCTCAAACCAAGCCGGCCATGTGTGTGTTTGAATATGTCTACTTTGCCCGCCCTGATAGCCGTATTTTTGGAGGCAAGGCTGTTTATTCCATCCGGAAGGCGTTCGGACGGCAATTGGCGCAAGAATCGCGGGTGGATGCGGATATCGTCATTCCCGTGCCGTATTCAGGGGTGCCGGCGGCGTTGGGCTATTCCGAAGGGTCTGGGGTTCCGTTCGAGACCGGACTGATCCGCAATCATTACGTGGGGCGGACGTTCATCGAGCCGGAGCAATCCATTCGCCACTTCGGTGTAAAGGTGAAGCTTAATGCCGTTCCCGAAGTGCTCGAGGGGAAGCGCGTCGTCGTTGTCGACGATTCGTTGGTTCGAGGCACTACGAGTCGAAAGATCGTCAAGATGTTGCGCAATGCTGGAGCAAAAGAAGTGCATATGCGGATTAGTTCCCCGCCGATCGTCTCGCCTTGTTTTTATGGTATTGATACACCGACCAAGAAAGAATTGATCGCGTCCAGCCACACCACTGAAGAGATTCGTAAATACATCACCGCGGATAGCCTTGCCTACTTGAGCCTGGACGGCATGGTGAAGGCGGCTTCCGGCACACCGGGGCAGTATTGCGATGCCTGCTTTACCGCACAATACCCTATCTCCTTCACCCGGGCAGAAGAACTCCAACTCGGGCTCTTTGAAGCTCCACGCTGACTTCATTTCCTTCGCCGGTTCATAAGATCGTCTGGACTTCCTTGCATGCCTTGCTAGACTGATTGGCATGGCGCTGGTCCGGAAATATCGACTGATCGTTCTTACGGGGCTTATGGTGCT
>JACOEF010001000.1 GCA_024998705.1 Nitrospira sp. | reverse complement strand
GCGATTCCAGCCAACTCCACAGCTAGAGGCGACATCTGTCGAACAAACCTTTCGGTGGCTTGAATGGCTTTCTGAAATTGTTTCTGCGCCTGGTTGCGGTGTTCTTCTGGAATTAGGGCCCATTCAACCTGTGTGTCTATTTCTCCAATGAGAGGAATTAGTGGGTCTAAGCTGAAATCACTATCCCATGCATTGAAGTACAGACAACAGTACCCGTCATTCGTAAGCTGCCCCTTCCACATCTTCAGAAAGGTCGTTTTTCCGTTACCCCACTTTGAATCTATCGCAAGAACGAAAGGTGCTTCCGCCCGTCCCACTAGTGCAGTGAGATATGCTGCACTTTCCTTGCGCAGGAGTCGGTCGTTCTTAAACGGATCCTGTGGATCAATTACGAGTGGCGTCGGCCTTATCAGCATGGCGGCAGATTTAATTTTCTGAAAGGCTTATTCACGGAACTCACGAAGATGTTTAGGGTCAGGTCTTGCAATCACACATTTATCGGCTCGTAGCTGGCCGACTCCTGCTCCCCTCATTGGCAGCCTACCGTTCAGTCGATGCTCTACTGCCACGACACGGACATCTTCTAGAGCCATCCGGCCTTCGTCACCAACGCTTATTTCCCGCGTGGCAAATCAAAATCGCTCTGCCCACCGCCGAGGAGCGGGGCCGGTTTACCGATCCACGCTGCGTAGCTTCTAAACCCCGATACTCTTTTCTGCGCGTTAAGCTTCCAGTTTCCGTCAATCGCTAGGGGCAGATCCCAAGGCATTTCAATGAACCCTATCGCCAACCAAGAATTGGCTAACTACTTAATTCCAAGCCCTGACGCT
>JACOEF010000156.1 GCA_024998705.1 Nitrospira sp. | reverse complement strand
TATAGTCCTCTTTTTACGCGCACTTCATGACTCTTTTGTTCCTCAGATAGATCATCCTATGGACTATAAATCGACCCTCAATTTGCCGAAGACCGACTTTCCGATGAAGGCGAACCTGCCGCAGCGGGAGCCGGAGATGCTCGCCCGATGGACGCAGGAAAAGCTGTACGAGCGTATTCAGGAATCCCGCCAAGGCTTCCCGCGGTATGTGTTGCATGACGGACCGCCCTACGCGAACGGACGGATCCACATCGGCCATGCGCTGAACAAAATTCTGAAAGACATCATTGTCAAATCGAAGACGATGTCGGGGTATCAAGTTCCCTATGTGCCGGGCTGGGACTGTCACGGGTTGCCGATCGAACATCAGGTTTTGAAAGACCTGGGTGACAAAAAGCGAGACCTGGATGCCCTCGCGATCCGCAAGCTGTGTAAGGAATACGCCGAGAAATATGTCTCGATTCAGCGGGAAGAGTTTCAGCGGTTGGGTGTGCTGGGCGACTGGCAACAGCCCTATCTCACATTGAATCCTGCCTACGAGGGCACGATCATCCGGGAGTTCGGGCGTTTCGTCGAGCGTGGCGGGGTCTACAAGGGGCTGAAGCCGGACTTGTGGTGCACCCAGGATCAGACCGCGCTGGCCGAAGCGGAGGTCGAATACGACGATCACACGTCACCCTCGGTCTATGTGAAGTTTCCGCTGGTGAATCCTCCGGCTGTCTTGAGCAAGAGATTCGGCGGTCTGACGTTCCCTGCCGATGTAAAGAGTGCCTCTGTCCTGATCTGGACGACCACCCCCTGGACCTTGCCCGCGAACCAGGCGGTCTGCCTGCATGCCGACATCGATTATGCGTTTGTGCAGGTCGGCGACGAGTTGCTCGTCATCTCCGAGAAGTTGGTGGAATCGGTGGCGAAGGCCTGCAGCCTCCCGGTCTACAAGATCGTGGGCGTCAAGAAAGGCGCGGAGGGATTCGAAGGGTTGGAGACGCAACGTCCATTGACGACCGGGCTCTCGCCGTTGCTCCTGGGCGACTTCGTGACGTTGGAACAGGGAACGGGCTGCGTGCACATCGCACCGGGCCACGGTATGGAGGACTATCTGCTGGTCTTGGATCACAATGCCAAGTCCAGCGTCGGCGAACGGCTCGAAATCCTGGCCCCGGTGGATAATGGCGGGAAGTTCACTGAGGCCGTCCCTGAGTTCGCCGGCCCACATGTCTTCAAGGCGAATCCCCAAATCGTGGAGCGCCTCAAGGAGAACGGCCGGTTGCTCGGCCACGGTTCGCTCAATCATTCCTATCCCCATTGTTGGCGCTGCAAGCAGCCGGTCATTTTTCGCGCGACGGAGCAATGGTTCGTCTCGATGGAGACGACTGAGTTGCGGAAGGAAGCGCTGGCGGAGATTGAGCGGGTGCGCTGGATTCCCGCCTACGGACGTGACCGGATCAACGGGATGATCGAGAACCGGCCCGATTGGTGTCTCTCACGCCAACGTGTCTGGGGTACGCCGATCCCCGGTTTTACCTGCGTGAAATGCGGCAAGGTGTTAGCACATCCCCGGGTGATCGACCACGTCGCGGATTTGATCGGGCAACATGGCACGGACTATTGGTTTGCCAATCAGGCTGCCGCGTTGCTCCCTACCGGCACTCAGTGCGAAGGATGCGGCGGCACCGAGTTCGAGAAGGAGCGCGACATTCTGGACGTGTGGTTCGAATCCGGCGTGAGTTATGCGACGGTGCTCAAGCCGCGGCAATGGTGGCCGGCGGATCTGTACCTGGAGGGCTCCGACCAGCATCGCGGGTGGTTTCACAGCGCCCTGTTGGCCGGCGTCATTACCGATCACTGTGCGCCGTACAAGGCGGTGTTGACGCACGGGTTTGTATTGGACGGGGCAGGGCGGAAGATGTCGAAGTCGGCGGGCAACGCCGTGGCACCGCAGGATGTGATCAAGCAATCGGGCGCGGAGATCCTTCGTCTGTGGGTGTCGGCCCAGGACTATCGTGAAGACCTGCGGATTTCCCAGGAGATCCTGAACCATCTCATCGAGGCCTATCGGAAGATCCGCAACACCTGCCGCTTCCTGCTAAGCAATCTCTATGACTTCGATCCGGCGCAGCATCGCGTGCCCTTCGAGCAGTTGCCCGAGTTAGACCGCTGGGCCCTGATGCGGTTGGGCGACCTGATTCCGCGCGTACGCAAGGGGTACGACGAATTTGAGTTCCATACGATCTTCCACGCGTTGAACAATTTCTGTTCCGTCGACTTGAGCGCGGTCTATCTCGATATCCTGAAAGACCGGCTCTACACGTTTCGGAAAGATTCTCCCTTGCGCCGCGGGTCGCAGACCGTGTTGTTCGACATCCTGGTGGCCCTCACGAAGCTGATGGCGCCGGTGCTGAGTTTCACGGCGGAGGACATTTGGCGGATGTTGCCGGAATCGGTGCGGGCGGATTCGAAGGCCGACAGCGTGCACCTGGCCATGTTCCCGGAAGTCGATCCGCGCTGGGCGGACACGAAGCTGGCTGAACGGTGGGAGCGATTGCTGGAAGTGAGAACGGCCGTCCAGGCGGCGTTGGAAGTGCAACGCCGTGAGAAGGTGATCGGGGCGCCGCTGGAGGCGAAGGTGTTGATCGAGGCTCAATCCGCCCAGTACGATCTCTTGAACACCTACGGCCAGGATCTCCCGGCGTTTTTCATCGTCTCCGACGTGGTTCTGCAGTCCGCGTCGCATTTGCCCGAGAATCCCGGTTTTGCTATTACCGTGGAGAAGGCGACGGGCGTGAAGTGCGAACGGTGCTGGAATTACCGTGGAACGGTCGGGACCTTCCCTGACCATCCGACCCTCTGTGACCGTTGCGTTGAGGCGGTCCGTTGAGCCCATCTGTCCGCTATCTTCTGCTCGGTTTGTTGAGTCTGGCGATTGTCGTACTGGATCAGGTCACGAAGGTCTATGTCATGGAGACCATGCGGCTCCATGAATCCATCCCGGTCGTGTCCAACTTCTTCAGCATCACCTACATCCGGAATCCCGGCGCGGCCTTCGGGTTGCTGTCCTCCAGCAGCAGCTCGTTCCGGTTCGTGTTTTTCGGCGTGACCTCGATCTTTGCCGTGGGGTTGTTGGGTACGATTCTGGTTCGCATGCCGAAGGATGATTGGATGGGACGGCTGAGCGTGGCGGCGATTCTCGGCGGGGCGATCGGGAACTTACTGGATCGTTTGCGGTACGGGGAAGTGATCGACTTTCTGGACTTCTATTTCAATGCCTACCATTTTCCCGCGTTTAACGTCGCGGACTCGGCGATTACCGTCGGGGTGGCGTTTCTCATTCTGCACTTTGCGCTGGAGAAGGAGCCGGAGGCGACTCCGGTGGTTTCCGACAACCCTCCCTCCTGACAGGGGGCTGAACAGGCCGGCCGGCGCCGTGTTCACCCGTTCAGTCAGCGATCTGCACCCATTGCTTCGTGTTAGTCCACTCAGACGGGCATGGTAACGATGAAGCCGCCCTCTTCCCTGAACTGGCGTTGTTGCTCTTCCGAAAACATGACGAGCGGCTCGCTGTGGCAGAACTGGCATTCCTTGACGGTGATGACGGCGTTCGGTTCACCGATTCCTAGCAGGTACTGCTTGGCGAGCGTCAGCGCTTGTTCTTGATTTGTGGTCATCACGTCGAAGTGGAGTTTGCCCTTCTTTCCCTTGACCCAGGTATCGTAGACGTGAACGCTGTCCGTTTGGTTTGCCATGCTCGATCGGCTCCTCGTTATGGATTCAGCTAGCGCACAACCAACAGCACGAGGACGCCCAGCACCATGCGGTAGTAGGCGAAGACGCTCAGGCTGTGGCGTTGTACATAGGTCAGAAAGGCGGCGATGACGGCCCAGGCGACGGCGAACGAGACCACCAGGCCGATCCCGAGGGCGACGTAGTCGTCCTGGCTGAAGGCGGCCTGCGATTTCAACATTTGATAGATGGTCGCGATGATCATGGTCGGGAGTGCCAGGAAGAAGGAGTATTCGGTCGCGACACGGCGGTCGAGACCGGCCAGCAGTCCGCCGACAATCGTGGAGCCGGAACGCGACATGCCGGGGATCAAGGACGCGCATTGGGCGAGGCCGACCCAGAGGGCCAAGCGAGGGGTGACCTGGAGCAGTTCCTTCACGCGCACGCGGTCGCGCATGCGCTCGACCAGCAGGATGATGATGCCGCCCACAATCAGCGAGATCGCCACGGTCGTCGGTGAGAAGAGATAGGCCTTGATCGACTTATGAGCGAGGAACCCCACGAGTGCCGCTGGTAAAAAGGCCAGTCCCAGACCGATGACAAACCAGAGATTGGGCTGGGCTTGGATGGACTGGGGAATGAGCGTTGACCAGGGCGCAGTGCCTCGTGACGCCACGAGCGCTCGGAAGTCACGTTGTTC
>JACOEF010000607.1 GCA_024998705.1 Nitrospira sp. | reverse complement strand
GGCCGTCGTCGTGCCATCGTAGACTTTATCGGCCGCGGTTAGGCCGCTGACGGTGGTCGACCTGGTATTGACGGTCATTGTGCCGTTTGTGAGCGTGCCGACTGAATACCCAAGTTGGCTACTCGTCATACCCGACGCGGTCAGCGTGTGGTTGCCCGCGGTATAGCTACCGCTGGTCGAGGTGGTCCCACCGACCGACACACTCGGACTCGCGAACGCCTGCGCCACTTGGTCGCCATTCGCCATGCCGCTGGTGGTATAGGTCCACGTCGGCAGCGCGTCTCCGTAGGTCATCGTCTTATTCTCTACCGCGACACTGACTGTGGGATTTTCTCGGTAGATGACATGCAGCCCACTGCCGAGCGCTAACGTGTAGTTTGTGGTGGATTCGTCGCTGTTGTATCGGAAGCGGCCGCTGCCGCTCCCGACTAGGCCGGTGAGTCCGGTGCTGCCGTTGATGCTCCCGGAATACAGTGTGGCACGACCGCCCGATCCAATCGTCACCGTCGGTGCCCCACTGATCAGCAGGTTCCCGCCGGTTATGGTCCCAGCAGCCGTGGCTTTCCCGGCATTGAGGATCAGCGCGGAGGTTCCTGTGTTTGTGGTGGCGATATTCTGGGCAACCGTCAAGTCACCACTCAAGGTTTCGATGCGGACAGGCCCCGTTGCGTTGATGCCGGTGGTCGCACCGACCGTGCCGATGGTCAACGCATCGCTATCGGCATAGGTCAACGTCGTGACGCCACTGGCCGCTAAGGTCGAGATGGCATTGGCGCTGTGTTCAAGCGTGACGTTGCCGCCCAACAGAGCCAGGTTCGTTGCGCTCAGCGAGCCGCTGACCCCCTGGGTGACAGTACCGCCGCTGCCGCCGGCACTCAGTGTAATCGTACTGGCGGGGGTGGTAACCGCACTGTTGATGGCCAAATTGCCGTTGTCGGCCGTCAGCGTGACCGGCCCACCGACGCTGATGGATCGATCGATCGTGAGGTCGCCGGACGCGGTCGCGCTGACGCTGCCGGTGCCCCCGATGCCGCCGGCGTTCGAGGCCATCGTACTGAGCGCCACGTTGCCCGAGCGGTTGAACACCAACGCCGCATTGCTCGTCACCACGCCGTTGCCCAATGTCCCCGTGCTGCCGCCATTGCCCACCGCCAGCGTACCGTCGGACACCGTGGTGGCACCGCTGTAGCTGTTGGTGCCGGTGAGCGTCAGCGTGCCACTCCCGGCTTTGATGAGGCTGCCTGTGCCGGAGATGACGCCACTGTACGTGGTGTTGGTCCCGTTGCCGCTGGACGTCAGAGCCGCGCTGCCGAGCGTGATGTCGCCGGCACCGGACAAGGACCCGACAGTCTCAGTAAAGCTGTTTAGGTTCAGTGTGGTCCCGGAGTTAAGCGTCACAGCACTCGCGTCGGGGAGGCTGCCGGTGGCACCGCTGGTCAACGTACCACCGGACACCGTGGTGGCGCCGCTGTAACTGTTGGCGCCGGACAAGGTCCAGGTGCCAGTGCCGGACTTGCTGACACCGCCCGTGCCGGACACCACACCGCTGAAACTGGTGCTGGTATTGAGACCCCCGGTGGTGAGTGTGCCGCTACCCAGTGGAATATTGCCCGCGCCGGCCACTGCGCCTACGGTATTGTTGTAACTGTTCAGATCCCACGTGGCGCCCGATGCCACGCTCACAGCCGAGAATTGCGGCACCACGTTCGTCGCGCCGTTGCGCAGCATGCCCGCTTCCACTGTGGTCGTGCCGGCATAGCTGTTGGCACCGGTCAGCGTCAAGGTGCCTGTGCCCTGTTTCACCATATTCGACGTGCCGACCCCGTTCTCGATGGTTCCGGAAAACGTGGTGTTGGTATTGTCTCCACCGGCGGTCAGAGTAGCCGTGCTGCGGTTAAACAGCAGCTGGTGATTCTTGGCGATCTCGATCGCTGAGAGGGCGCGGTTGTAAACCATCAGTGTGCCGATGTCACCGCGGAAGGTATCGTCCGCGGTCCAGTTGCTCTTGCCGATATAGTTATCGGCCCGCGCCGCCGCCCCCGGCAGCGCAGTGGACGCCGTGGTGGTGTTGAGCGCGCCGTCCTTATAGATCTTGAGGTTGCTGCCGTCGGCGGTGCCGGCGTAGCTGGCCTTCCCGTTGGTGATGGCGGTGTTGGTGTTGCTCTGGTTGGCCGTGTTGCCAGAGGGGCCGTTGTAGATTTCCCAGTTCAGCCGGCTGCCAGTGCCGTAGCGTGACAGGATGATATGGTGGTTGGGGGCATTGCCACCTGCGCCGGCATTGCCCAAATCGACCACACGTTCCCAGTTGTCGGCGGTGGTGCCGAAGTTGGCCACGCTGAATATCGTCATGCCAGTGACCGTACTACCGAGAAAATTGGCCGGAAGTGTTGAGAGGCGCACGTACTGACTGTTATTGGCAAACGTGAAGAGACTATTGGCGCTGGAATAGGTAGGACTCCCGTAGATCGTGCCGTGGTACCCATTGCCGCTCAGGTCATACCACGTGTTGCCAGTTCCGTTGTACGAGGAGGTGTTGCCCGCGTCCAGCCACAACACCAGGCCGTCGCGCACCACGGCGCCGTTGACGATGAGGCCGTTGCCGGCGATGGAGCCCACCGTCTCGTTGAAGCCGTTCAGGCTGAAGGTGGCGCCGGCGTCCACGGTGAGAGCGGTGCTGTCGGGCAGGCGGTCGGCCGCGGCCAGCGACAGGATGCCGCCGCTCACCGTGGTCGCACCGGTATAGGTGCTGGCGCCGCCGAGACTGAGATCGCCGATACCCAGTTTGGTCAAGCCGGCTCCGCTCCCGCTGATCACCCCGTTGTAGGTTGTATTGCCGCTTTGCGTGACGGTGAGTGTGCGTCCATTGGCCAAGGTGATGCCGCCGCTGCCGGTGAGGCCGGTGCTGGCCGTGATGCTTACATCGCCGGTGCTGGCGTTGGTGGTGGTCAGGCCGGCGTTCAGCGTCACGGTGCCGCCGTGTAACTGGATCGGGCCGTTCGTGCTGTATGCGTTTGTCTGGTGTGTGATGTCGGCGGTATTGCCCGACGTTCCGATCGTCAGGCCACCCTGTGCACCGGTCAAGATGTATTTGCTGGTGAGCACCGGGTCACGGAAGGATCCGCCGCTGGTGCTGGGCAACAGAGAGAACAAGCCGGTGGTGGTGATGGTCAAGTTGTTCAGAATATTCACTGCATCCACCCGCAGCGTGATGTTGCCGACGCCCGCGTTGAACACGTCGACGCCGGAGCCCCCGGCGGTGGTGAATTGTCCAGCCGCACCTGCGCCTGTGCCGTTCCAGAGATACACGTCGCCGCCCGCGGTGGAGAGGGTGCCGGTGAAGTGGGTGGGTGCAAGGCCCCCAAACGACTTCGTGGGCCCGTTCGGAACCGTCAGACCATTCCACGTGGTCGAAGCAGTGCCGCCTCCAAGATACAGATGCCCGCCCTGGGTAGTCACATTACGTAGCTGCACGCCACCACCACCGCTATTGTCGCTGTCGGCCCAGAACACCACATTCAGCGGGGCGCCTGCGGCACCGTTGATCGAGATCCCATTGTTCATCACCACGCTGCGGTGTGATTTGAGGGTGAGCGTCGTGGTGCCAGAGGAGGCGGTCTTGGTTACATTAGCCGCGACTGTGATATCGCCATTGCCACCTGTGCTGGCATCGGTAGCGATGGTCACGTTGCCGCTGTTCAGCGCCGTCCCCAGTGTGGCGGCGCCGATACTGCTGGTTGTTTGGGCCCCGCTGCCGCTGGCTATGGTAAAGTCCACGGGATCCAGCAGCCATTCACCCAGTCGGCCGTGCGGCGCCAGGGTGCTGATGTGCGTGCTGTCCTCCACCTGCAGCGTGTGGCCAGAGGTTTCGATGCGTCCGCCGTTGCCGCTTTGCGCACCGCCGCTAGCCAGAATGCTGCCCGACACTTGCGTGCGGCCTATCGGATTCCGCACGTCGCTCCACAACACGGCAGTCCCACCGTCGCCTCGCTGCGTTGCACTCACATCAATGGTGGCCCCGGTCTCCACCGTCGTACTCGTGGCATGCTTCAGCGGACCTGAGCCTTGCCAACCGCCGCCGACCAACACTTCTCCGCCGCCGGTCGCCCCTGAGGCCGTGGTGGTCGAATGTGCCCCCAGGGTAATGGCATCTCCTTCCAATACGATGCGCCCGCCTTTGCTGACCAGGCTGGAGGCTTCGAGCGTTCCGTCATGACGGACGACGCTCCCTTGGAGCTGACTGGCTCCCTGTGCCGAGAGCACAATCAATCCGCCTGGAGCCAGCACCGCCTGTTTGTTTTCGACGAGAGTTCGAATCTGCGCGGGCTCGACACGAAGACCCTCCAGGCGTCGTGCCGGATCGAAGCGCAATTCGTAGGCTTCGCCTGCAGCCAGCGCGACGGTACCGAGTTCGGCCATGATGACGCCGTGATTACGAACCTCGGGAGCCAGCAGGGCGATGTACCCGCCCAAGGCCGCTTTCAGTTGGCCCTCGTTGAGGAGGCGGCCGGTGGACCCGTTACGGCTAAAACGATCGCGCCCGGCCATGAATTCATCGAGACTGAGTTGATGCGTGGTGGCGACGAGTCCGCCGACGTTGACGGACGCACTCGGCGCAAAATAAAACCCGCTTGGATTGGACAGGTACACCTGCCCATTGGCGGTGAGCCCACCGAAAATCTGGCTCGGATTGTTGCCGAGGATTCGGTTGAAGAGAACACTGTCGGTCGACGGTTGCCGGATATTGACGTGGGCCTGGCTGCCGATATCAAAATTTTGCCAATCGATGGCGGCCCGGGAGGTACCTTGGTTGATGGTCATGGTGGCCTGCTGACGGCTGATGGTCGCGGCGCCACCCACCACCTGTTCTCCTGTCGGCAATTGGGTCGGCGCCGGTGGCTCAGCAAGTCCAGTCCCATGTCCGGCGAACAGCGCGACCATCAGCAGGCCCGTGAGATTCCCCGCGTAACTGAACCATCCATCCCGTCGATCTGCCTGGTCCGGGCTAGCGACTTTCATCGGAGTCGTGAGCGAGATCATAAATTGTCTCCAAATCATAGCGACCGATAGAACCCTGGTGAACGGTGTCGATTTCGAGAGTAAGAAGTCTTCGAGAGGTTGCGCCGTTCGACTGGCTCAGAGCGGAATGAATCCGCGATGGGCGTCAGGCCGCTGTGCCGTTCGCACGGAACTTGTCGACGCATAGCCATGGTTGAAAAGGCCTTCTCGGTATTGTCGGTCATTCGAGAACAAACCTACGTAAGGCAAGATCACGGGATGCGATGGTCTTGCCTAAAAGGCATAACTAGCGGCCAACCAGATACGGTCTCGAATCAGAGAGCCGTCCTGATCTTTGCCGGTCGCTGTCGGGTTCGGATTGTCGCCCAGCCGGTGCGCCCAGGT
>JACOEF010000383.1 GCA_024998705.1 Nitrospira sp. | reverse complement strand
GCAGAGCTCGAGTAAATGGGCGTCCTTCTCCACCAGTATGGCTTTGAACCGCCCCTGAAACAGATGCCCCACTCGCTCATGTCGCCGGTTGTAGTCCTGTGTATAGCGGCCGTTCAGCTGCCGCATGCCGAGTGAGAGATTCGGCTGCGGCGTTTCGACGAGGAGATGATAGTGATTGTCCATCAGGCAGTAGGCATGGCCCCGCCAGCCGTACCGATCAACGACGTGGGCCAGGACCGTGAGCCACTGGGCGCGGTCGCCGTCGTCGGCCACGATATCCTGTCGGGCATTGCCCCGGCTGGTGACATGGTAGACGGCGCCGGGCACTTCAATGCGGAGTGGACGAGCCATGGGTAGGAGTGTAGCCTGCGAGATTGTTCGATTACAAGACCTGACCCCGTCTTTGCGTCTTTGCAAATCATGGTCTCGCGTTACGAAAAGTGGAGCGCAATAGGATGTGCCTACCAACTGGCTATGATTGTCTGATGCGTTTCCCGTACCAATTTCGCTTCCAACGCCACAAATCGTCGATGTGCCGGCAGCGTTCCTTAAATGCCATCAAATCAGCCTCTACATGGCCTTTGTCTATAAGGATCTTCTCTTGAGATGTAAAAGACCCAGTCCAGAAAAGGCCCAGAGCATAGTACTTGGGATCTATTTCTCTGAACCAGCGGTTTACAACGGCAAACAGCTGCTGAACGGGATCCAAAATTTCCATCCAATTATGGTGTGGACTTGCGGCGGCGATCTGGGGACCAACGCAAAGATGGAAGCGGTTGTAGCCATGTAGTTGAGCGTGCTTGAATGTGAACTCAAGGCCGGAAGCGGTTTGTTCACAGAGCCAGTGGTGGTGAGAATAGCCACAATAACGGCTTCGCTCAATCCCCGGAATGCTCTCAATGATGCGGCTTGGCGTCTCGATATAGCCGCTTTTTGCCACGCGGACCAACTCCTGGCACACCCATATGGGGTCACGTAAGTCTTCAACCGTATGCCGGCAGAAGACGAAGTCAGATTCCTTATCCTTGAAAGGCCATCGCTCACGTGAGCAAAGATCCCATTGAATCCAAGTCTCCTTGGAAAAGTATGGCTTTGGCCAAACATGCTGCAACCAGAGATCGCCCTGTTGGCGTTGAGGGGCCCAGGGTTGAAAATCTAGTACGTAGTTGGCCCGACTGAATGGTTTACTCCCGCCGCCCACGTCGAGAACAATGTCCGTCGGTCGGATGTGCGAAGGGACTTCATCGATTCTTCCCGCTCGAACAAGATGTTCAGTCACTGGCTCACTTCCTCCACTTAGTTAGATAACCTAGGTAGCTGGAGCTTTTCGTTTGTTACACCAGGGCCGAGGCAGTTCACTCCTGTGCCGTCCGGGGCTGGTTGTGATGGTGGGTGAGGAACTCCATGGGTGTCAGGTTTCCTGATGGCACTGTGCAGCCACTCTTCGTTGAACGCCGCTAACGCTCGGCGATTTCTTGGATTCGCGTCCTAGGGCCACATCGTCCTGACGCCAGCTACCCTACCGGATCGTGGTCCGATCAAGCATGAGTATACGGCACACTCGTCACTGACTGAGCCCAACACGCTCGGCTATCCACTGGGCCGCGGGTCGTTTCGCCTTCGGACCTACCCGTATTTTACGGTGATCGCCTTCAGCGCCATGTGCCGGTCATGAGTTCAGCTTCGGGACAATGGGCTGTTTAAACCGGCTGACTCCGAGGACACTGAATCCCAACAGATGCCCCTGCCCGTCCACCCGTTCCATGACGGCCTCGTAAGCCGTGGGACGCATGAACCCAGGTCCGTCGCTGAATTGAACTTCCAGAAAATCGACTGCCGTGACCACAAACTTCGTTGTCGGGAGGGTACCTTAGCACGACACAGAGCCATTTCCCACTGACCAACCTCTGCACATAAAACTCATGCAATAAATGGATCGTGTGATCCAAGCGAGATACCCGCACTTCGGCCGACAATTAAAGCACTCATTCAATCTCCGCCTCCATACCAGCCATTTCTTGATGCGGGAGTACATGAGCCGTCCCCACAAGCGACCGAAACCATCACGGACAATTCTTACTTCTCACTCTGACTTCAAGGTTTCAGGAAGGCTGCAGACCGTGCATTCTACAACTATGAAGGAAGGGGGAAACGACTCCGCTATAGGCAGAGCGACCTCTTGAGGGAATCGATTAACCGTGCCGGAGAGTGGCCAGCCTACTATTTGATTACAAGACCTGCCCCTGATTTGATTTCCTTATTTTTATTTCTGCGCCTCAGCGCGCGAGCTTCTTTTTGATAGCCGTCAGGTGCTCTGGGGTCGATCGCACCCGTATCGTAAGTCCCTCGGCATCATATTCTTCGGACAGGATACGCATCCGGGCGCGGATCTCTGCAACGACCCCTTGAGCCGTGAAAGGAATACGCAATTCCTCGTCGATCATATCACTCTCAAAATACCCCATAATGCGCTCACGAAGCGCCTGCAGATCGTCCTTGTTTCTCGTGGACAGAAAGAACGCATCGGGATATTCCACCTTCAGTGCTGCGAGCTCGTCCGACCCGAGACGATCCCGTTTATTCAACACCAACAGGCTGGGAACATCCGTGGCGCCGACTTCGGCTAACACCTGTCGCGTGACGTCGAGTTGGGATCGAAAGGACGGATCTGAGGCGTCGACGACAAACAGCAAGAGCGAGGCAGAGGCCGCTTCATCCAGTGTCGACTTGAACGACGCCACCAGGTCATGCGGGAGCTTTTTGATGAATCCCACCGTATCGGACATGAGCACTTTGGGACGCGTGTCAGGATACAAGGGCCGGATCGTGGTATCGAGCGTGGCGAACAGCTTGTCGGCCACGAGCACCTCGATGCCCGTCATCGCACGCATGAGCGAGGATTTCCCGGAATTGGTGTACCCCACGAGCGCGACCGTCAATTCGTGTTCCCGCCTTGCGCGGCGCGTCTGATGCTCGTCCCCGATCGCCGCCAATTCGGTCCGCAGTTCTTTCATGCGATCGCGGATTCTGCGCTTATCGAGCTCCAGACTCGTCTCCCCGGCACCTTTACCGCCGACTCCCCCGCCTTGCCGCTCGCTCCCGCCGCCGGTTTCCCGCAACCGTGGCGCGAGATAATTGAGCCTCGCGATCTCCACCTGCAGCCGGGCCGCCCTGGTCCGCGCGTGCCGGCTGAAAATCTCAATGATGACTCCGGTCCGATCGAGCACAGGAACCCCGGCGGCACGTTCAAGATTTTTTAATTGGGACGGTGACAGATCACAGTCCACAATGACGATCTGTGCCTGTTCGCGAGGGACGGAGGAACCCTCGATGGGGTCATCCGATTCGTCTTCGTCGTC
>JACOEF010000606.1 GCA_024998705.1 Nitrospira sp. | reverse complement strand
TGATCTGCAGCGATTCGTTGGAAATCTTGAACCACTACCGAGACGATCGCCTTTGCCATCTCCGAGCGAACCAACGTTGCATCCACCACGGGAGTACGGCGAGGGGCTGCACTGAGAAGTCCACGTAACGTTGCATGCTTCGATGTCAGATGGGATGTCGTCATGATGAGATCCTTTCATGTCATGATATATGTTGTGATGTGTTGATTTCAGACGTGCTTCGTGGCGCATTCCAACAGCATCGTGCGTGACATGCCGTCCCATTGACCACCCTCGACCCAACTGCTAGAGTTGGCGCCGTGTTCAGTCACTCTGAGAACACCATGAGACTCACGCCGGAATTAGAGATCACCCGTCGGCTCTCCACCTTTGTGAACAGCCGCCAGGAGCTACTCATCGCCAACGCGCGTTTTGTGGGATCACGTGAATTCTGTGCACTGGAAGGATTCAGCGAACGAGTGCTCTCTCAGGTCAATCATCTCACCCAAGCGCTCTCACTCACCGAACAGGAACAGGCCCTCGCTCGAGACATCACAGACGCAGTTGCCGCTTTGTCTCGCTAATCACTTCCAACGAGGTCCAATCGCTTTGCGGCATCAGCACGAAATGATCCGCCCTTGCCTTCGACCATTTCAGCGCCCCAGCCTCGATCAGTAATTCAAAGCGATTCGCCAGATCGTTAAATGCCAATTGCAATGCATCGCCGGATCCATGCAGATCCACCAGTACCAGTTTGCCGACAATTCGCATGTCCACACTGACTGCTTGATTGGTGTACATGGACGCCTCCGGGCACCTGACGGCAGCATCTCGCGATCCTGCGTCACGTGCAGCATGTTTAGAATGTGTGTGTGATGTGATTGAACGGTGATCGGAGCGATACGTAAACGGCAGCT
>JACOEF010000316.1 GCA_024998705.1 Nitrospira sp. | reverse complement strand
GTGATGGTGGACTGTTCGCACGACAATTCCGGCAAGAACCACCAACGCCAGGTGGAAGTCGCGGGTGAAGTCCTCAAGCAATTCCAGCAGGGCCGTCGTTCCATCATGGGCCTCATGCTGGAAAGTCACCTGCAAGGTGGCCGGCAAAGCTGGGATCCCAACAAGGCCCTCACCTACGGCATGTCGATCACCGACTCCTGCCTGGCCTGGAGCGACACCGAAGCCTTGCTCTATGGCATGGCCGAATCGCTCGCCACGCGCCCCGTATAGTTTCGCGGCAGATTCGTGTCGACGACTCGGTCCTCAGCTGAGGACCGCTCGCCAGGCCTGCCCTACGAACAGTGTCCCTGACCGAGCGCCGGCGCTCACCCTACTCCCCTGTTCCTCGTGCACCTCCAACCTCCCTTCGACGCTCCAGGTCGTACCTTCTGCGGAGATTTGCCTGTCTTTCCTCGCCTAAAGGGACTAGAGTGACACAGTATCCTGCACACCTCCCATCGCTGCGTTCGATCCGCATCACAGCTCGCATCGAAGTGTCCGAATTGTCGATTGTCCCATAGCCGTTTGCGCGCAAGCTCCGCGGCCCGCATTCTTCGTGACGGTTCGCCGGGAAATCGCGGAGCCGCGTCGAGAGACCGGTCTGCGGAGCCCTGAAAACCCATTGCGTGCTCGTACAGCGCGGTACGGGCGTGAGGGGCGAGCCCGCCGGCCGGATACCCGCCGCCGCCACAAACCGGCGAGCGCAACAAAAGTCGCCATGAATCATGCGGTCCAGGCATGACCGCCTCCTTGTGCCCGCTCTCGTGCTTATACTCGCAAGGGCCTTGCAGCTTGTACCGGCCCCGTACCTCTGCCCCACAGACCATGTCCGCGACCTCAACCGAAGGGAATCTCGAATTTGAAGATGAGCAGCCTAGGTCTCTTTGCAAGTTGGCGTCGGGTGACCGGACGCCTGAGTGGACAACCGGCAACGCGAGCCTATGCGGATGACGAGCCACCGTTGCGCTCTGAGCTCTTAAGCGCCGAACAAATGCAACAGCATGGCAAGACCCTCGCAGGGTTGCATGCCGTCAGTGCCGAGCACGAGCCCGACCCGTTGCTCGCTCGACTGGCCGAGAACGAAGTCGTCCTCCTGGATGTGCGGAATCTGGTGGCCGAGGCAGTGAAGGGAAACCGACGCATCACACCGGCCGGAGAATGGTTGCTCGATAACTTTTACCTGATCGAAGAACAGATTCGCCTGGCCAGGCGGCACCTGCCCACAGGGTATAGCCGCGAACTGCCCCGGCCGGGCAATGGTCCATCAGCCGGCTTGCCCAGGGTCTATGACATCGCCCTCGAAATCATCTCGCATGGCGATGGACGGGTGGACCCGGAAAGTCTCAGCGGTTTCGTCGCCGCCTACCAAACTGTCACAGCCCTGAAGCTCGGCGAGTTATGGGCCATCCCCATCATGATTCGCCTGGCATTGATTGAAAACCTGCGACGTGCCGGCGCCCGCATCGCAAGCGACAGAGTGGATCGCAATCGTGCCCACGAATGGGCCGGCCAAATGATTGAGATCGCTGAAAAGGACCCCAAGAGTCTCATCCTGGTGATCGCGGACATGGCACGCTCCAATCCGCCCATGGTGAGCGCCTTCGTGGCGGAACTCGCCCGCCGTCTCCAGGGACAGAGCGCGGCGTTGGCCTTGCCTCTGACCTGGATCGAACAGCGACTGTCCGAGTCAGGACTCACCATTGAGCAGTTGGTGCAATCGGATACGCAACAGCAGGCAATCGATCAAGTCTCCATGAGCAACAGCATCGGCAGCCTCCGCTTCCTCGCGGCGATGGACTGGCGCGAGTTTGTCGAAGCGCACAGCCTGGTAGAGCAGACGCTCCATGAAGATCCGGCACATGTATATGGGCAGATGGACTTTGCCACTCGTGACCGATATCGCCATGCCGTGGAACAATTCGCAAAGAGGAGCCTGCTGTCGGAAATTGAAGTCGCGCGCCAGGCGGTCCAGCTGGCGCAGACAGAGGCGGCTGCGGAGAGACATGACCATCGCACAGCCCACGTCGGCTTCTATCTCATCGACAACGGACGGACGCAATTGGAACAGGCCGTGAGCGTACGCCATTCTGCTGTGGAAACGGTTCGACGATGGGGTGGTTACAGCGCCGTACCGGTCTATCTCGGCTCCATCGCTTTCCTCACAGCCACATTCACTGGATGTTTCCTGGCCCTCGCTCTTGCTGCAGGCTGGAACGGGTGGCCGTTGATCCTGCTGGGATTCCTGTCGGCATTGGCTGTCAGTCAGCTGGCGGTGACACTGGTGAACCGGATCGCCACGGCGCTGGTGACACCACATCCCCTCCCACGAATGGATTTCTCGGATGGCCTTCCTCCGTCCCTACGAACACTGGTTGTCGTTCCGACGCTTCTCCAACAGGCCCAAGGCATCGACGCCCTTCTTGAGTCGCTCGAAGTCCGATTCCTCGCCAACCGGGACAGCCACCTGCACTTTGCCCTGCTGACGGATTTCCAGGATGCCGACCAGGAAACAGTCCCGGGTGATGAGCAGCTGGTGATGGCGGCTGGAGCAGGCATCGACGCACTGAATGCCAAATACGCAGGCGAACGTGGCCAGACGTTTTTTCTCTTCCATCGCCCGCGTCGCTGGAATGCGCATGAACGGCTCTGGATGGGATACGAGCGCAAGCGAGGCAAACTGGCGGACTTGAACGGGTTCCTGCGTGGCCGGTCGAGTGGTCGCTTTGCAACGATTGTCGGACAGCCGGACATCCTGTCCACGGTGAAATATGTGATTACGCTCGATACGGATACCCAGTTGCCTCGTGATGCCGCGCGGCAATTCGTGGCGGCCATGGCCCATCCGCTCAATCGCCCGCAGTACGATCCTGCGGCACAACGCGTGACGGCGGGATACGGCATCCTGCAACCTCGGGTCGCCGTCAGCCTCCCCGGCACCAACCGCTCTCGATATGCGCGGCTCAACGCCAGCGAACCCGGTATCGATCCCTACACACGCGCCGTCTCAGACGTGTATCAGGACCTGTTTGGAGAAGGGTCCTTCATCGGTAAGGGGATCTATGAAGTCGACGCCTTCGAGCAGGCGCTCGGCGATCGCTTCCCGGAGAATCGTATCCTCAGCCACGACCTGCTGGAAGGCTCCTATGCCCGCGCCGGGCTCTTGAGCGATGTCCAGCTCTACGAAGAATATCCTGCCCGCTACAACACGGATGTGACGCGGCGTTATCGCTGGATCCGCGGAGATTGGCAGATTGCGCGCTGGGCTTTTCCGCACGTGCCGGGACCAAATGGACGCAACCGCAGCAATCCACTCTCCGCCCTGTCGCGTTGGAAGATTTTCGACAACCTGCGACGCAGTCTCGTCCCCGCTGCGCTGACAACCTTGTTCGTGTTGGGATGGACCCTGCTTTCCCCTGTCTGGCTCTGGACTCTCGCCACGTTTGGCCTGTTCCTGATCGCGCCACTGCTGACCGCAATCGTAGATCTGTACCGCAAGCCAGAAGACATGCGATTCAGCCAGCACCTCTCTGCAACCGCACAGGCCATGACGCAACAGCTGGCCCACGTGCTCCTGACGCTCATGTGCCTGCCCTACGAAAGCTTCTACAGCCTGGGCGCCATCCTTCGGACGGCCGGACGAATATGGCTCACCCGGACAAGCTTGCTGGAATGGGACCCGTCGGGCGCTGTGGACAGGAGCGGGACAGACGTGATCACTTCCTATCGATCGATGTGGATTGGTCCCGTCGGCGCCCTGATCATCGCGATCGTGCTGATGCAGATACGAGCCGAGGCACTGCTGGTTGCGGCACCGATACTCGTCCTCTGGGCGCTATCTCCCCTGTTCACCTGGTGGATCAGCAGACCGCTCGCTCGACGCGAAGTCAGACTCACAGCCGACCAGACGATGTTTCTCCGGAAGATGGCCCGCAAGACCTGGTCCTTTTTCGAGACCTACGTCAGTCAGGAGGATCATTGGCTCCCGCCCGACAACGTTCAGGAACAGCCTGCCACGAAGGTGGCGCATCGGACGTCGCCGACGAATATGGGATTGGCACTGCTGGCCAATCTCTCTGCCTACGACTTCGGCTACCTGTCGGTCGGACAGCTCATCGAACGTACGGCTCATACGTTCGACAGCATGGCACGCTTGGAACGATTTCGAGGTCATTTTTACAATTGGTACGACACCCAGACCTTAAAACCCCTGCTGCCCATGTACATTTCCTCGGTAGACAGCGGAAATCTGGCAGGGCATGTCATGACCTTGCGAGCGGGGCTCCTCAGTCTGCCGGAACAGAGCATCCTCCCTGAGCGCACCTTGGAGGGGCTCTGCGATACCCTCGCGCTGGCGAGTGATGCGCTCGGAACTCCGACAACGCCTCAGACTGACGCGCTGCAGAAAATCCTGGCCGCTGCCTGTCACAACAGGCCGACCACACTGACGGAAGCGCACCACACCTTCACGCAGCTCACCACACAGGTGGATGAGGTCGCCGCGCACCTCGATCCCGCCTCCAATGCCGAGGCACACCGATGGGCCTATGCCGTCGCGAGACAATGTCGTCACACGCTTGCGGAGCTGATACTGCTGGCTCCCTGGATCGATCGGCCCGCCACCACCGGCATGCTCCGCCTGTTTCCAGAATTGGATCGCATCCCCACACTCCGGACACTGACCGGACTGGAAAGCGAATGGCTCCCAGCGATCGACGCACGACTTGGACCAGACACATCCGACACGGAGCGCGCCCGGCTGCTCGAACTTCGACGGCATGTGAGCACGGCCACTCGATTGGCCGAACAACGCATCGCCTCGCTCGACCACCTGGCCCAACAAGCGAATCAGTTTGCCCAGATGGAGTACGACTTCCTGTTCGACGAAACGCGCTTCCTGCTCTCTATCGGATACAACGTCGCGGAACGACGGCGGGACGCCAGCTACTACGACCTCCTGGCTTCGGAAGCACGGTTGTGCAGCTTCGTGGCCATTGCACAAGGCCAACTGCCGCAGGAAAGCTGGTTTGCCCTCGGACGTCTGCTCACGACGACAGGGGGTGAACCGATTCTCCTGTCCTGGAGCGGGTCGATGTTCGAATACCTGATGCCCCTGCTCGTCATGCCGACATACCAACACACGTTGCTGGACCAAACCTACCACGCGGCAGTGGCGCGACAGATCGAATATGGACGAGAGCGAGACATTCCCTGGGGCGTCTCGGAATCCGGCTACAACATGGTCGACGTGCAGTCGAATTATCAGTATCGAGCGTTCGGTGTGCCAGGCCTTGGGCTGAAACGAGGCCTGGGCGAAGAATTGGTCATTGCCCCCTACGCCACCGCGCTCGCCCTCATGGTTGCGCCGGAAGAGGCGTGCCTGAATCTCCAGCGACTCACGGCTGAAGGAGCCGATGGACCGTTCGGGCTGTACGAAGCCATCGATTACACCCCCTCGCGTCTTCCCCGTGGACAATCGCGAGTCATCATTCGCTCCTACATGGCCCATCATGTAGGCATGAGCTTCCTTTCCTTTGCCTATCTGCTCCTCGACCACCCGATGCAGAAACGGTTCGAATCCGATCCGCTCTTCCAGGCCACCACACTGGTGTTGCAAGAGCGAATCCCCAAAGCCACGGCGTTTTATGCCCACAGTACTGAGCTCTCGGATTTGCGCACGACGTCCGGCACGGCAGACACACCGGTGCGCGTGCTCACGACTGCGAACAGCCCGGTACCGGACGTGCAGCTCCTGTCGAACGGCCGATACCACGTGATGGTGACGAACGCGGGAGGCGGATCCAGCCGCTGGAAAGACCTGGCGGTGACGCGCTGGCGTGAAGACAGTACCTGCGACAACTGGGGAACATTCTGCTATCTCCGCGACGCGGAGAGCGGCGAGGTCTGGTCCACGGCCTATCAGCCGACCTTGAAACCATCCAAAACGTATGAAGTCATCTTTTCCGAAGGGCGAGCCGAATTTCGCCGCTGCGACCACGAGATCGAGACCCATACTGAAATCGTCGTGTCGCCGGAAGATGATATCGAATTACGGCGGATCCGGCTCACCAACTGTTCCGACACGACACGCACCATCGACCTCACCAGTTATGCAGAAGTGGTGTTGGCGTTGCCGGCAGCCGATGCCCTCCATCCGGCGTTCAGTAATCTGTTCGTGCAGACCGAAATCCTCCGCGAACGTCAGGCCATTCTCTCCACGCGCCGCGGCCGTTCTCAGAATGAGCAGTCTCCCTGGGCGTTTCACCTCATGGCCGTACGCGGCCCCCAGAACGGTGAACTCTCCTACGACACGGATCGCCTGCAGTTCATCGGCCGAGGGCGCACCCTCGCCTCTCCACAGGCCATGGACCATTCCACGTCCCTTTCAGGAAGTCAGGGCTCGGTGCTGGACCCCATTGTGTCCATCCGCAGCCAGATCGTCCTCGCCCCGGAAGAGTCTGTCACAGTGGATCTGGTGTCGGGCATCGGAGAGACCCGCGATCTGTGCCTGCGCCTGGTCGACAAATATCAAGACCGGCGTCTCGCCGATCGAGTCTTTGAGCTCGCCTGGACCCACAGCCAAGTCGTGCTGCGTCAGCTCAACACCACCGAAGCGGATGCACAACTGTATGGCCGACTGGCCGGCTCGATTCTCTACACAAACGCCTCCCTCAGAGCAGACGCGTCCGTCTTGAGTAAAAACCGCCGAGGACAATCAGGCCTGTGGGGGTATGCGATTTCGGGAGACCTGCCGATCGTGCTGCTCCGGATCGAGGACCCATCCAACATCGATCTGGCGCGTCAGTTGGTCCAAGCCCATGCCTATTGGAGACTGAAGGGGCTCGTCGTGGACCTCGTAATTTGGAACGAAGATCATGCCGGCTATCGCCAGGTCCTCCACGATCAAATCATGGGCCTGATCTCGGCAGGGGTCGAGGCCAATGTCATGGATCGGCCGGGCGGTATCTTCGTACGAACGGCGGAACAGATGTCGGTCGAGGACCGCTTACTGCAGCAATCGGTCGCGCGCGTCATCCTGACGGATCGACGCGGCACGCTGGCGGAGCAGATTGCCCGTGTCGCCTCCCCCTCGGCACCCGCCTACCGGTTCAAACCGACCCGCACGCATCGCGCCGATCCGCCGGCCACCATCGCGGCTCGAACGGATCTGCTCTTTTACAACGGGCTCGGAGGATTTTCTTCCGATGGCCGCGAATACGTCATCACGACGACGGCGGAACAGGTGACACCGGCCCCCTGGGTCAACGTGCTGGCGAACCCGCAGTTCGGCACCGTCGTCTCAGAAAACGGGCTCGCCTATACGTGGAGCGAGAATGCGCACGAATTTCGCCTCACGCCCTGGCACAACGATCCGGTGACCGATTCAAGCGGAGAAGCCTTCTACCTCCGTGATGAAGAGAGCGGCCACGTCTGGTCGCCGATGCCGATGCCCTACAGGGGGACGAGCCCTTATGTCAGCCGGCATGGATTCGGCTACAGCGTATTCGAGCATACGGAAAACGGGATTCGATCAGAGGTCTGGGTCTATGTGGCCTTGGATGCCCCGGTGAAATTTACGGTTCTGAAGCTGCGTAACGAATCGGGACGGCCACGACGGCTGTCGGCGACCGGCTATGTGGAATGGGTGCTGGGCGACCTGCGCCCCAAATCGGTGATGCACGTGATCAGTGAGGTGGACCCGACCACCGGTGCGCTGTTCGCACGGAATCCCTATAACACGGATTTCCCCGGACGGATTGCGTACTTCGACGTGGATGAGGGAACCCGGAGCATCACCGGAGATCGAACTGAGTTTCTTGGGCGGAACGGCACCCTGCACAATCCGGCGTCGATGGGTCGTTCACGGCTGTCCGGAAAAGTTGGCGCCGGCCTGGATCCTTGCGGCGCCATTCAAATACCGTTCGAATTCGCCGTGGGGCAAGAGCGCGACTATACCTTCCGTTTGGGAGTTGGAAAAGACGTCGACGAGGCCCGCCAGCTGGTTC
>JACOEF010000243.1 GCA_024998705.1 Nitrospira sp. | reverse complement strand
GAAAGCCGGATTGCGGCCTGTGGCGATGCGTCTGATGCACATGTCCAAAGCCACTGCCCAGGGATTTTATGCCGTGCACAAGGCGCGCCCGTTTTTCGACAGCCTCTGTACGTTCATGTCGTCCGGCCCCTGCCTGGTGCTGGTGCTGCAGGGCGACAATGCCATCAAGACGAACCGTGAGTTGATGGGCGCGACCGATCCGGCCAAGGCCGAGCAGGGGACGATCCGTGCGGCCCATGGCGCGAACATTGAATTCAATGCCGTCCATGGCTCGGATGCACCGGAGACGGCGAAGTTCGAGATCGGGTATTTCTTTGCCGAAATGGAGTTGGTCGGGTAGGCGCACGTTGAGCGCAGACGTCTCTTATGTGGTCCCTGCTCGACGGTGCTTGCCGGGCCGTCGAGCCGACACGTCGCTTGTCCCCGTCCTCTTGCTGCTGGTCTTCGTGGCCGGTTGCGCCGGGTCGCCGCTGCCTCAGGCGGCTCCGGTCGCGACGCCGACGGAAAATCCGGCCGTCGAAGCCGAGACACGCCTCTGGTATCAAGCCTCCACTGCGTTTTCCGATGGACGTTATTCCGCGGCCATCCATCTGTACGAGCGGTATCTGACGACCTATCCGAAATCTCGCCGCGCGATGGAAGCCCATTGGGATTTGGGGCAGTCGTACGACCAAATGGGCGAGGTGACTGCCGCGGTCAAGGAGTACCGGTTATTGGCCGGCCCTGAGGGCGCGCCGGCGTCCACCCAGAACGTTTATGCCGAACGAGCCCGGCACCGTATCGAGGCCTTGCGCAATCAACCGGCGTTGCCCGCCGGTGCGAGGTCGGGGCACACTGCGTTGTACGTGTCTTTTAGCAACTTGCCGCCGATGTCTCAGGTCGAATCGTGGGTGCGACAACTGAGCGCGCAGGGGATCAGTGCCATCCTGATGGATGCGAGTCTGGAGTCATCCTTCACCCGTCCGCTGGTTCCCACCGGCCCTCCGACGAGCAGCCCACTTCCGAACTTGCCCGCCGGGGCGTTGTTTGCCACGTCGCAAGGGCCCGTACTCACGGACTGGTACGGGGTGATGGTGCCACAGGCGCATGAACTCGGCCTCTCCGTCTATGCCGTCCTTGATCTCTATCATGCGCCGCTGTCCGACCATCGTCCAGAGTCGAAGATGCTGCTCTACGATCCGACCAGGCGCAAGGTTCATCCCTGGTCCCAGTTCGACCTGTTGGCTCCGCCCGTTCAACAACAGATGGCTCAGTTGCTGGCTGATTTGCTCAAGTCCGGTGTCGATGGTGTGGTGTTCCGCAGTCGCGCCGAGAATAGTTTTGCCTATGAGGTGAGCGACGGCGTGTTGCGCCAATTCGAAACACAAGTTCATCAACCCTCGTCTGAGGTGGCCCAAGCTCTTCGTGATCGCATGGTACTCCGCCCGAACGAGGAGGTTCCCGCGTCTGATAAAACACTCTGGCGTTGGGTCGGGTGGAAGGCGCGGCAGGAACTCGATACGCTGGCCCGCCTCAAGAAATATTTGCAGAAGGTTGTGCCGCGACTGCGGATGGTGCTCGAAATCCATCCGGAGGCCTTGTCGAATCCGACGTCTGCGCTGATGAACTACGGCGAAGATGCTGCCGAGGCGCGCCGGCGTGGGTTTGATTTATTATTGGGCGGGGCGTCCCGTGAGGCCTCGGATGTTCGCTCGTTCGGAGGGGCGTTCAAGGGCTGGAGCCGGGATGTCATTCAGTCGGAGAAAGGGGAACCCCAAACCTTGCCGCAGGGGTGGGTGTTGCTCCGCACGCCGGCTGAGCATGGGGGCGGCATGTTCACGGGGCTGGCGCAGCAGGCGGATGAGTTGCGCACGCCGGACATTCGACACCTCGTGTTTGTGCCGGATGCGCCGGTGGTGATTCCTTGACAAAGTTTTTCGCAGCTTTTACGATCCGGCGGCACTAACAGTTTGATGGGGCATCTTATCAACTAGGTCGCGCACACGCATGTCCACCAAGGCCGCAGGCTGGCCAGTCTCCGAGGCGTACTCTGGTACGGTGAGCAGAGTGGCAGGCTGAACACGCCGCTGGAGGTGGGGGCAGCGACCTATGCAAGAGGAGAGTCATGATACCGTCTAATCTTCGCTACCACCAGGAACATGAATGGGTCCGTGCCGAAGGCGCGCAGGCGACAGTCGGCATCAGTCATTTAGCGCAAGATGCGTTGGGCGACATCGTCTTCATCGACCTTCCAAAGGTCGGTGCCAAGGTCACGGCCGGCCAGCAGATTGGCGAAGTGGAGTCCACCAAAACCACCTCCACGATCTATACGCCGGTCAGCGGAACCATTGCGAAGATCAATGCCGATCTCAAAGACCATCCTGAGGTCGTCAATTCCGATCCCTATGGCAAGGGGTGGATGGCGGTCATCGATCTTACTGCACCGGCTGAAGTGGAGCAGCTGATGACGGCCGGCCAGTACGAAACGTTTTTGAGTAAACAGAAACATTAGCAAGTGGTGATCGGGTGATGTCGCGCCGTTCGACCTATTTCGTCCTTGATCCATCACCAATCCACCATCGTAGTACGTCAGTAGATCGTTTATGAGTCACCTCGCAATTCTTGGCGCCGGTCCCGGCGGATACGTGGCGGCGATTCGCGCAGCCCAGCTTGGGGCGCGTGTCACCGTGATCGAAAACCAAGCCTTGGGCGGGGTCTGCCTGAATTGGGGCTGTATCCCGAGCAAAGCGTTGTTGTCGGTCGTCGAGCTTGGCGACAAGGCGAAAAAGGCCAAGGATTTCGGGATCCAACTCAGCGGACCGGTGACGTACGATCCTGCCGTCATGGTGGCTCGCAAGAACAGAGTCGTGTCCACGCTTGTGAAAGGCATTGCCACGTTATTCAAAACGTGGAATATCGAACACGTGGAGGGCACGGGGACATTGCTGGATGCGCGCACCATTCGCGTGCAGAAACCGGATGGCGGCGAAACCCGGGTCGAAGCCGACGGCCTGATCATTGCCACCGGTTCATCCTGGCCGCATCTGCCCCTGTTCCCCATCGACGGCACCCAGATCATCACCAGCAAGCAGGCGTTGGACCTCAGCAGGATCCCCGCGAGCCTCTTGATTGTGGGCGGAGGAGTGGAGGGCTGTGAGTTCGCGTCTCTCTATAGCGGGCTAGGGACGCAGGTCATCATGGTCGAGCTCATGCCGCGGCTACTTCCCTTGGAAGACGAAGAAATTAGCCAGACCATGGAGCGGGAATTGAAGAAGAGGGGTGTGGAGATCCACACGGGAGTGACGGTGGACAGTATTGTCCGCCAGCCCGACCTGATCACGGCCCACCTTCGTAACGGCCTGTCTTTCAATGCAGCACAGGTATTGGTGTCCGTGGGGCGAGGGTTTAACTCGCGCGGTATCGGACTGGAGAAAGTTGGAGTGCAGGTCGGGCCACGCGGAGAAATCGTGGTCAACGAGCGGATGCAAACGAACGTGCCCGGCGTCTATGCGATCGGTGATGTCGTCGGCAAGGCCATGCTGGCGCATGTGGCATCGGCACAGGGAAAAGTGGCCGTCGAGAATTTTATGGGCCACGCCAAGACGATCGACTACGATGTCATCCCCACGGGCATCTTTACGTTACCTGAAGTCGGTCGGGTGGGGTTGACGGAACAGCAGGCCCGCGACCGGTGCGTGGCAACCGGAAAAGATCCGCAACAGGCGGTGAAGGTCGGACGTTTCCGCTACGGCGGATTGGGGAAGGCGCAGGCCTCTGGGGATATTCAGGGCTTGTTGAAGGTCATTGCCGATGCGGAGAGTGACCGGATCCTGGGGGTGCACATTCTTGGAGCCCATGCCACCGACCTCATTCATGAAGCCGCGCTGGCGATGCATCTTGGCGCGACTGTCTCGCGTGTGGCGGAGATGATTCACGCGCACCCGACCCTGGCCGAGGGGCTCATGGAGGCAATGGAAGACGTCCATGGCCACGCCATTCATCTTGCGCGAAAGCCGTCGACATAATGGTGCGTTCACTCCTCATTAAGCTCGCGATGCTGGGGGTAACCTTGGGATCGTTGATCTGGATCGGCTCGGTCACGCCGATCAGGCAGGTCGCCCCTCATTCAGCGTCACCGGTGGCTGTTGCTCAGGCTGGAGCGGCGTCGCGGCAGGTTCTCGCTCCTCCGTCGGCTACTCTCTCGCGGGCCGGCGAATCGACTCTTGTTCCGAAGGTGCCCGAGGTTCCGACGGTACAGCCGGTTGAGGTGCGAGAGTCACTTGCGCCGCGCGAGGAGCCGGTGCACCATGCGGTCGCTCGGCAGGTAGATCTCAATTATGCGACGGCATCGGATTTGGAGGCCTTGCCAGGCATTGGGCCGAAGCTGGCGCAGCGGGTGATCGAGCACCGGGTCGCGAAGGGGCCCTTCACGAAGGTTGAAGACCTCCGGCAGGTGAAGGGCATCGGACGCAAGAAGTTCGATCGGCTTCGTCCTCACGTGCTCGTGACCAATACTCGATCGCTGTCTCGACACAAAGGAACTCTGTGACTCCGTTAACACAACAATTGGAGCTGATACTTCGTGGAACGGTTGAAGTTATTCAGCCGAACGAGTTGGAATCGAAGCTGGTGCGTTCGATCAAGGAAAATCGTCCGCTGCGCGTCAAGGCGGGGTTTGATCCAACCGCGCCGGACCTGCACCTCGGCCACACGGTCCTCATTCACAAGCTCAAGCACTTTCAAGACTTAGGGCATCAGGTGATCTTTCTCATCGGTGATTTCACCGGTATGATCGGTGATCCGACGGGCCGATCGGAGACACGGGTTGCGCTTTCGAAAGAGAAGGTGCTGGAGAACGCCAAGACGTACGAACGCCAGATTTTCAAGATCCTGGACCCTCAAAAAACGCTGGTGGAATTCAATAGCCGTTGGATGAGTAGCATGACGGCCGAGGGACTGATTGAACTGAGCGCGCACTACACCGTGGCTCGTATGTTGGAGCGGGAAGACTTCCACAAGCGGTACACGGAGGAGAAGCCGATCAGCATTCACGAGTTCATGTATCCCTTGATCCAGGGGTATGATTCGGTCGCACTCAAGGCCGACGTCGAGTTGGGTGGTACCGATCAAAAATTCAATCTCCTGATGGGGCGGGATCTGCAGCGGGATTATGGGCAGGAAGCGCAGGCCGTCATCACCATGCCGCTCCTGGAGGGGACCGACGGCGTGCGGAAGATGAGCAAGAGTTTCGGCAATTACATCGCGCTCGAAGATCAGCCTGCCGACATGTTCGGCAAGCTCATGTCGATCAGCGATGCGCTGATGCATCGCTATTACGAGCTGCTGACGACGGAAGACTTAGGCCGCATCAAGACGGCTCATCCGATGGAAGCCAAGCAATCGCTGGCGG